>NZ_CAJPHA010000029.1:0-89464 GCF_905339895.1 Burkholderia sp. BCC1988 | reverse complement strand
GCCAAAAACCCCCGCCCGAAAAGGCGGGGGTTTTTGCATTTGCGCTGCAGAAATGCGCGCGCAATGGCGAAGTGCAACGTGGCTGGAGCTGGGGCGCCGATGGCATTAATTCATGTACCCACGGTGCTCGAACAACCCACCACTCTGCCCACCGAGATCTGCCTGGTACACCCTTCTCCAGATCACACCAATCCGCCATCTGTCAGCACCAGTCAATGTTGCGGGGCATGACGATGACGTCGTAATGGCCGACAACGCGTGACGTTGGTTCGCAATTACCTGGAAATGCCGCCTTGCAGCGGAATCCCCCGGCTTGGTCCACAGGTCCCTCAATGTGTCGCGTCGATACTGATCGTGTGCACCATTCGGCCAACGCGGCGCAATATCGTCATAAAAATCTATGCGCATAAAGTCCATTCGCGCGACATGCCCGACAGAGCGGACAATCAATCCTTCAGGGTAATATCGCCACTCGTCCCGATTACCGGCCTCGTCTGCACCTGCCGGAACTCGGCATCCTCGTATTCCGTCTCCTGTACCGTTCATGACTGACAGCCCTGCCCAAGGTGGTCGGACGACCGACTTCCTGCCGTACCTCGTCGCCGCAACATTCTTCATGGAGTATCTCGACACGACCGTGATCGCGACCGCGTTGCCGCAGATGGCGCGCTCGTTCGGCGTCGGGCCGAACGCGTTGAGCCTCGGGATGACAGCCTACATGCTGGCGCTCGCGGTGTTCATCCCGATCAGCGGCTGGATCGCGGATCGCTATGGCTCGCGTACGGTGTTCGCCACGGCCATCTTCGTCTTTACCGGTGCGTCGGTGCTGTGCGGGCTGTCCGAGGGCGTGGTGACGTTCACGGCCGCGCGACTGCTGCAGGGTGTCGGCGGGGCGATGATGGTGCCGGTCGGACGGATGATCGTCGTGCGCAGCACCGAGAAGGCCAGGCTGATGCGTGCGATCGCGACGATTACGTGGCCGGGCATCGTCGCGCCGGTCGTCGGGCCGCCGATCGGTGGCTTCATCACGACCTACGCGTCATGGCGATGGATCTTCCTGTTGAATGTCCCGTTCGGCATCGCCGCGCTCGTCTGTACCTGGCTGATCGTCCGGAATACACGGGCCGATGAGCAACGGCCGCTTGACTGGGTCGGGTTCGTCCTGGCCGGCGGAGCGTTGACCTGTCTGCTGATCGGTACCGAAGCGGCCGGCCAGCAGGACGTCGACTTCGCGCGCGCGGGCATTCTGGTGGGGGCGAGCGTGCTGTTCGGCATCGCCGCGTGGATGCACGCGCAACGCTGCGCCCACCCGCTGCTCGATTTCACGACGCTGAGGGTGCCGACGTTCTCGGTGACGGTGATCACCGGCTCGATCACGCGGATGGCGATCAACGCCGTGCCTTATCTGCTGCCGCTGCTGTTCCAGATCGGCTTCGGGCTGTCGCCGTTCCAGTCCGGCCTGCTGCTGCTCGCGAGCGCGCTCGGCAATCTCGGGATGAAGGCGGGAACGTCGTGGATCCTCGACCGCTTCGGTTTCCGGCGCGTTGCGCTCGTCGACGTGACGATCGTCGGAATCTTCACGATCGCGTGCGGCTGGCTGACCGCGTCGACGCCGCTGGCGATCACGCTGTTCGTCGTATTCGTCTACGGGCTCACGCGGTCGATGCAGTTCACGACGCTCGCGACGCTGGCGTATGCGGATATCCCGGCCCGGCAGACGAGCGCGGCCAGCACGCTGTGGAGCGCCGCGCAGCAGATGACGATCGGGATGGGGATCGCATTCGGTGCGTTGTCGCTGCGGCTCGCGGCGTTGGTACGTGGCGACGCGGCCGGCGTGCACTACGTACTCGACGATTTTCGCTGGGCGTTCGTTGCGGCGGGCGTGCTCGCGCTGCTGACGCTGCCGGGCTATGCGCGGCTGGCTTCCGATGCTGGCGACCGCCTGCGGGCAAATGTGGCCCGAGGGTAGGCCGGATCTCGCGTTGCCTTGGCGTCGCGACAGGTGAGGGCGGTGGCTTTTCGTCGCTCACCCGAAACATCGATCGTTCAAGGCGACGATGGTCCGACGGGCGGCACAACCCGTTTTCCGTTACCGCGGGTGATGAGCGGACCGTACGGCGACGCCACGGTACAACGAGCCTCGAGCACCGACGTGCGGTGCCGGTTGCACGACCCCGTCCGCGGGCCGAATGGCGCGACAGCGTCATGTTCGTTCCGCGGGCCGTCACTGTGCGTCATGGAAGATGATGCCGACCGTGTGGCGGTGGCCGCTTCGAATTCTGCTCACTCCATGGCGCAAGTTGACGCGGTAGACGCCGCGCGTTCCCTGCACGGGCCTGCCGTGAACGGCGAAGATCACCGCGTCGCCTTGCATGAGCGGCACCACTTCCGCGCGTGACTGCATGCGTGGCCGTTGTTCCGTCAGCACGAACTCGCCGCCCGTGAAATCCCGCCCGGGTGCCGACAACAGGATCGCGACCTGGAGCGGAAAGACATGCTCGCCATACAGGTCTTGATGGAGACAGTTGTAGTCGTCCGGCCCGTATTGCAGGATCAGCGGCGTCGGGCGTGTCTGCCCCGCCGCGTGGCAGCGATCGAGGAAGGTCCGGTGCTCTTTCGGATAGCGGACGTCGATCTCGAGTGCCCGGTTCCAGCGATTCGCGATCGGCGCGAGATGCGGATAGAGCGTCGCACGCAACTCGGCGACGACCGCGGGCAGCGGGTACGCGAAGTATTTGTATTCGCCGCGCCCGAACCCGTGCCGTGCCATCACGACGCGTGAACGGTAGAGCGCATCCCGCGCATAGAGCGAGGCAAGCGCATCGCACTCGCTTGTGGAAATCAGACCCGGTACCCGCGCACATCCGTAGCGATCGAGCTCGACATCGGCGGTCGACCAGTCGATTGCGTCGACGCGTTGCGCGATGTCCGGCGATTCGACGGCAGGTTGCAGATCGGCGATATTCACGGGCATCCCTCGGTTCGTCAGCAGTGTGGCGCCGTACGGTCGCGCGAAATACTCGCCAGCGTCGCGTGCACGGTTGAAGCCACGATGAAAGTCGATGAACCCAGTCTAGCGGCGTCCGCGTGCCGGCGCGCTCCAGATCTTGCGCTTCAATTCGGAAGGGGGAGGGAAAGGTTGGGAATGCGGCACGGGCACATCGGTTGCCGCGATGTGTCGGAGCGCAGAAGCGCAGAAGCAGAGAAGCGACTGCGGAACCTTCCACGGCAGGCGACCGGTTTTCACCGGCCACGCGCCGCTTCCCCGATCAAGCCACCGACCGGAACAACCAGTAGAGCCCGCCAGCCAGTACGATCGACGCGGGCAGCGTCAGCACCCACGCGAGCACGAGGCTGCGCACCGTGCTCCACTGCAACCCGGATCCGTTCGCCGCCATCGTGCCCGCGACACCCGACGACAGCACGTGCGTCGTCGACACGGGCAGCCCGTACACGTCGGCGGCGCCGATCGTCAGCATCGCGACGAGTTCGGCCGACGCGCCCTGCCCATACGTCAAATGCTGCTTGCCGATTTTCTCGCCGACGGTCACGACGATCCGTTTCCAGCCGACCATCGTGCCGAGGCCCAGTGCGATCGCGACAGCCACCTTCACCCAGGTCGGGATGAACTTGGTCGCGTGGTCGAGCTGCTTGCGATAGTTGTCGATCGCGAGCTTGTCGTCGGCGACGAACGCGGGCTGCCCCGACTTCTCGATCAGGCGAATGGCTTCGGACACCAGATACATCGTGTTGCGCACGTTGTCGACGTCGCGTTGCGGCACCGCCGCCATCGACCCCGACGCGCCGACCGCGTTCGCGAGCGACGCGGACAGCTGCTGCACGGCCGGCAGCACCGCGGGCGTCAGTTCACGATGCTGCACGTAGTGTTCGACGTCGGCACGCGGGTTCGCGGACGGCGCGACGCCGTTCGTGTACTTCCCGAACGTCGCGGCAGCCTGGTTCGCGACGGCGACGAAGGTCTGCGTTTCGGCCGGCGTGACGGCCTTGTTCAGCGCGTACGCGGTCGGCACCGTGCCGATCAGGATCAGCATGATGAGGCCCATCCCTTTCTGCCCGTCGTTCGACCCGTGCGCGAACGACACGCCCGTGCAGGTCAGGATCAGCAGGCAGCGAATCCAGAACGGCGGCGGCTGATCCTTCGGCGGCTCCTTGTACAACTCCGGAACCCGCACGAGCGCCTTCAGCACGAGCAGCAGCAGTGCCGCGCACAGGAAGCCGACGATCGGCGAGAACAGCAGCGACTTGCCGACGCCGAGCGCCTGGGCCCAGTCGACACCGCTCGTGCCCGACGGCCCGTGCATCAGCTGGTTCATCAGACCGACGCCGATGATCGACCCGATCAGCGTATGCGAGCTCGACGACGGCAATCCGAAATACCAGGTCGCGAGGTTCCACACGATCGCGGCGATCAGCAGCGCGAACACCATCGCGAAGCCTGCGCCGCTGCCGACCTGCAGGATCAGCTCGACCGGCAGCAACTGCAGGATGCCGAACGCGACGGCGCCGCTCGAGACCATCACGCCGAGGAAGTTCCACATGCCGGACCAGATCACCGCGACGTTCGGCGTCAGCGAGTGCGTATAGATCACGGTGGCGACCGCGTTTGCAGTGTCGTGGAAGCCGTTGACGAATTCGAAGCCGAGCGCGATCAGCAGCGCGGCGCCGAGCATCAGGTACGGAAACAGCGAGCCTTCGCGGACCGGCGACAGGTCGGCGATCAGGTGCGTGGCGATATAGAGGGCGCCGAACGCGAGCACCAGCAGAAAGACGGCATAGCCGACCTGCCTGGTGCGTTCGACGGAACCCGAATTGTTCGGTGCGGACGAAGCAGGTTGATTCATGACGGCATCTCGTAAGGGAACCGCGTCCGATCCTAGCTTTCGCTACCAGTCAGTTTGATGACAGTCGAGACGTCGAATCATCGTCTTACGGGTGTGTAAGGGGAGGGTGCCGTGACGTCGAATTGCGACATGTCATGCCGGCTCGCGTCGTCATCCATTTCGTGAACAGGCCCGCGCACCGGCATGCGGGCCGCGGGAAGCGCGCATGGCGCGAGCGTCGCTAGCGCAGCATGCGCGGCGCGCTCCATGTCGATTCACGCGCCAGCGCGACGAATGCGGCCAGATAGTCGATCGACGCATCCGCCTCGCGGATGCCGAGGAAGATCTGTTTCGCGATCCCTTTCTTGCCGAGCTTGACCGGCACGACCGGCATCCGGTCCGCGTATTCGTCTGCAAGCCATCTTGGCAGCGCGGCCACGCCGCGCCCGCTCGCCACCATCTGCAGCATGATGTCGGTCGTCTCGATCGACTTGTGACGCCGCGGCACGATGCCGGCCGGCGTCAGGAACTGGTTGTAGATGTCGAGCCGGTCGGTCTCGACCGGGTAGGTGATCAGGATCTCGTCGGTCAGCTGCTCGGGCGTCACGTAGTCGGCGTTCGCGAAACGATGCGCGTCCGCGACCACCAGCACCTGTTCGTAATCGAACACGGGATCGAAGCGCAGGCCCGGCTTGTTCAGCGGGTCGGGCGTCACGAGCACGTCGATGTCATGGCCGAACAGCGCTCCGATGCCGCCGAACTGGAAGCGCTGCTTCACGTCGACGTCGACGTCCGGCCAGCGCGACAGGTACGGCGACACGACCTTCAGCAGCCATTGGTAGCACGGATGGCACTCCATCCCGATGCGCAGCGTGCCGCGCTCGCCCTTCGCGTACTGCTTCATGCGCTCCTCGGCGAGCTCGAACTGCGGCAGCAGCCGGTTCGCCAGCTTCAGCAGATACTGCCCGCCCTGCGTGAGCCGCAGGCCGCGGCCTTCGCGGTCCCAGATCGGCGTGCCGAGTTGCTGCTCGATTTTCCGGACGGTATGGCTGAGCGCCGATTGCGTGAGATGCAGCGCGTTGGCGGCCGCGGTCAACGAGCCCTGGCGCTCGACTTCGCGGATCACGACGAGATGGAATCGTTCCAGCATGGGTATCGCTTGCCCGACAGATACATGAACAGATTTAATGGATGAATGAAATAATGCCATTTTATTTCATGGAATGAAATCCCTATGATGGCGGCCGGATCGACTATTTCTTCAGGACGGCAGCTTCATGGTTACGACCCACAACCTCGGTTTTCCGCGCATCGGCGCGAAGCGCGAACTCAAGTTCGGTCTCGAACGCTACTGGAAGGGCGAGTCGTCGCGCGACGAGCTGAAGGCGCTCGGCGCCGAACTTCGCCAGCGCCACTGGAACGACCAGCGCGACCTCGATCTCGTGCCGATCGGCGATTTCGCGTTCTACGACCAGGTGCTCGACATGAGCTTCACGCTCGGCAACCTGCCGAAACGCGTGCAGGACTTCCATGGCGATGCGCTCGACAACTATTTCCGCGTCGCGCGCGGCCGCTCGGCGCAGTCGGCGGAAGCACACGCGGCATGCTGCGGCGGAGTCGCGGCCGGTGAAATGACGAAGTGGTTCGACACGAACTATCACTACATCGTCCCGGAATTCCATGCGGATACGAACTTCTCGCTCGATCCGTCGCGCCTGCTCCAGCAACTGGCGGAAGCGCAGGCGCAAGGCGTCGCCGCGAAGCCGGTGATCCTCGGCCCCGTCACGTATCTGTGGCTCGGCAAGGCGAAGGACGATTCCGATCGCCTCGCGCTGCTGCCGAAGCTGCTGCCGGTATATGGCGCGCTGCTCGACACGCTGACCGCGCAAGGCGTCGAATGGGTGCAGATCGACGAGCCGATCCTCGTGACCGAACTCGACGCCGCATGGCGCCAGGCGCTGCGCACGGCATACGACGCGCTCGAGACGCGCCGCATCAAGCTGCTGCTCGCGACGTATTTCGGCCAGCTGCAGGACAACCTGGCGCTCGCGGCTTCGCTGCCGGTCGACGGGCTGCATGTCGACGCGATCAACGCCCGCGACGAAATCGACGCGCTCGTGCGCGAACTGCCGCCCGGGCGCGTGCTGTCGGTCGGCGCGATCAACGGACGCAACATCTGGAAGACGGACCTGAACGCGGCGCTCGACTGGCTCGAGCCGCTCGCGAAGCAACTGGGCGAGCGCCTGTGGCTCGCACCGTCGTGCTCGCTGCTGCACGTGCCGGTCGATCTCGCGAGCGAGCAGACGCTCGACGAGGAGATCCGCTCGTGGCTCGCATTCGCGCTGCAGAAGCTCGACGAACTGAAGGTGCTCGCGACCGCGCTGAACGAAGGCCGCGACGAGGTGGCCGACGCGCTCGCCGCGAACGCGGCCGCGATCGGCTCGCGCCGTCGCTCGCCGCGCGTGAACAACCCGGCGGTGAAGGCCGCGATCGCGCGCATCGACGCGCAGCTCGGCAACCGTGCGAGCCCGTACCCGCAGCGTGCGCCGAAGCAGTCGGCGCGCCTGAACCTGCCGGCCTTCCCGACGACGACGATCGGCTCGTTCCCGCAGACTGCCGAGATCCGCCAGGCGCGCAGCCGGTTCAAGGCCGGCGCGCTGGATGAAGCCGGCTACCGCGCAGCGATGCAGGCGGAAATCGCGCGCAGCGTGCGCGAACAGGAATCGCTCGAGCTCGACGTGCTCGTGCACGGCGAAGCCGAACGCAACGACATGGTCGAATACTTCGGCGAGCAGCTCGACGGCTACGCATTCAGCCAGTTCGGCTGGGTGCAGTCGTACGGTTCGCGCTGCGTGAAGCCGCCGATCCTGTTCGGCGACATCAGCCGCCCGAAGGCGATGACGGTCGAATGGATCACGTACGCGCAGTCGCTGACGAACAAGCCGATGAAGGGCATGCTGACCGGCCCGGTGACGATCCTGAACTGGTCGTTCGTGCGCGACGACCAGCCGCGTTCGGTGTCGTGCCATCAGCTCGCGCTCGCGATCCGCGACGAAGTGCTGGATCTCGAGCAGGCCGGCGTGCGCGTGATCCAGATCGACGAGGCCGCGCTGCGCGAAGGGCTGCCGCTGCGTCGCGCGCAATGGGGCGCGTACCTGAAGTGGGCGGTCGAGTCGTTCCGCATCGCCGCGAACGGTGTGCGGGACGATACGCAGATTCATACGCACATGTGCTATTCGGAGTTCAACGACATCATCGCGTCGATCGCCGACATGGATGCGGACGTGATCACGATCGAGACGTCGCGCTCGGACATGGAGCTGCTCGACGCGTTCGACAGCTTCAGGTATCCGAACGAGATCGGGCCGGGCGTGTACGACATCCATTCGCCGAACATCCCGACGCAGGATCACATCGTCGGCATGATGAAGAAGGCGGCGGAGCGGATTCCGGCGGAGCGCCTGTGGGTGAACCCGGACTGCGGGCTGAAGACGCGTCAGTGGGCGGAAGTGATTCCGGCGCTGACGAACATGGTCGCTGCGGCGAAAGCGCTGCGCAGCCAGGTGCAATGACGCGTGAACGCTGCGCGCCGGCCGTCCCGATCGACGATCGGGCGGCAAGCAAGCGGCCCGCATGGGCGGGCCGTTTGTCGCAATGAATGTTCGGGGCGAGGCGGGGGTAGCGGCGTATCGCCCGACGCCCGATGCAAACGGGCAGGCGATGTCGCCTGCCCGTTTGCGTGAGGTTACGCGGTACGCGCACCGCGCGGCAGCGCTTCGTCCGCCCTGCCGGGCGCGCCGGCATCGTCGATGCTGACGCGGCGCGAGATCAGCCACACGCACACCGACGACAGCACGGCGGCGCTCGTGTACTGGATCGCGAGCGGCCACCATTGCGGCGCAGTGTTCTGCGCGATCAGCGTGGCGACGAGCGGCGTGAGACCGCCGGCGAGCGCGCCGCACACCTGGTACGCGATCGAGATCGCCGTATAGCGGATGCGCGCGATGAAGATGCCGCTGACGAAACCCGCGACCACCGAGTAGTAGCCCGATTCCGCGAGCGTCGCGAGGCCGACGCCGACCGTGATCGACAGCGGCGTGCCCAGGTGCACGAGCGGCAGCATCACGAACGGCACGATCGCGGCCCATGCGCCGGTGATCAGCAGCACGCGCGTCGTGCCGAAGCGCTGCGCGAGGAACGCGGCGGCGAGCTGCACGACGAACTGCAGCACCGCGACGATCGTCATGCAATGCAGCACCATCGACCGGTCGAGCGACAGGAACTGCGTCGCGTAGCTGATCATGAAGATGTTGCTGAAATACACGCCGGCGATCCCGTACACGTTCGCGCCGATCGCGAGCAGCAGCAGCGGCCAGTACTTGAGCGCTTCACGCAGCGGCTTTTGCGCGATGTTGCCGCTCTTCCTGACTTCCTCGAACTCGGGCGACTCGGACACGCTCGCGCGGATCACGAAGCCGACCGCCAGCAGCACGGCGCTCGCGAGGAACGGCACGCGCCAGCCCCAGCTCATCATGTCGTCCTTCGACAGCGCGCTGATCGCGCCGAACGCGAGCATCGACAGGATCAGTCCGCTCGCGCTGCCGAGCTGTGCGAACGACGCGAAGAACGTGCGCTTGCCTTCGGGCGCATGCTCGCCGGCGAGCAGCACCGCGCCGCCCCATTCGCCGCCGACCGCGATGCCTTGCAGCACGCGCATCAGCACCAGCAGGATCGGCGCGATCACACCGGCCTGCGCATGGGTCGGCAGCAGGCCGATCGCGACCGTCGACACGGCCATCAGCATCAGCGTCGCGAGCAGCGAGCGCTTGCGGCCGAAGCGGTCGCCGAGATAGCCGAACATCACGCCGCCGAGCGGCCGCGCGAAGAAGCCGACCGCGAACGAGCCGAACGACGCGAGCAGGCTGACGAAACGGCTTTCACCGGGGAAGAACAGCGGCCCGAATACGATGGCGGCGGCGGTCGCGTAGCTATAGAAGTCGTACCACTCGATCGTGGTGCCGACGAACGAAGCGAGCGCCGCCCGCTTCGGTTGCTTGACGGATGTCCCCATCTGTTATGTGCTCCTCTGGAATTCTCTGATTTGGAATGGGTCGCGTGCCGGGATCAGTCGCGATAGGCGACGCCGGGCAGCACGCACAGCAGCTCGTACGCGAGGTTCGCGCCGAGCAGGGCCGTGGTGCCGAACGGGTCGTACGGCGGCGCCACTTCGACGAGATCGCAGCCGACGATGTTCAGCCCCTTCGCGCCGCGGATGATCTCGAGCGCCTGCGGCACCGTGAGGCCCGCGATTTCCGGCGTGCCGGTGCCCGGCGCGTAGGCCGGGTCGATGCCGTCGATGTCGAAGCTGATGTAGACGGGCGTGTCGCCGATGCGCGCGCGCACTTCTTCCATCAGCGGCGCGAGCGACTTGTTCCAGCATTCCTCGGCCTGGACCACGCGGAAGCCCTGCTCGCGGCACCAGTCGAAATCCTCGGCCGCGTAGCCGGTGCCGCGCAGGCCGATCTGCGTGACCTTGTCGCCGTGCAGCAGGCCTTCCTCGACCGCGCGGCGGAACGGCGTGCCGTGCGCGATCTTTTCGCCCATCATCGTGTCGTTCACGTCGGCGTGTGCATCGACGTGGATCAATGCGACCTTGCCGTGCTTGCGGTGGATCGCGCGCAGGATCGGCAGCGCGATCGTATGGTCGCCGCCGAGCGTGACCGGCTTGCAGTCGTGCTCGAGAATCGCGTCGTATGCAGCCTCGATGCGCGCGATCGAATCGTGCAGGTTGTACGGGTTGATCGCGACGTCGCCGATATCGGCAACCTGCAGCGAATCGAAGGGCGCGGCGCGCGTGGCCATGTTGTACGGGCGCAGCAGCACGGATTCCGTGCGGATCTGGCGCGGGCCGAAGCGCGCGCCGGTGCGGTTGGAGGTGCCGAGGTCGAACGGCACGCCGACGAAACAGGCGTCGAGGCCGGCTGCGCTCGCCACGTGCGGCAGGCGCATCATCGTCGCGATGCCGCCGCTGCGCGGCATTTCATTGCCGCCGAGCGGCTGGAAATGGGTGTGGTCGTTCATGGGCTTGTCTCTTCCGATGTGGGGTTGCCGTATCATTCGACGCGGCCTGGCACATAGTTTTACGCGTCCGGCCGGAAAGAAGAATGCGAAGATATCGACGTAAACATCGATTTTTATCGATGTATGGAAGGGGAACAAAAGGGGAATAGCGTGCTGGGGAATCTGTCGACCCTCGATCTGCGGTTGATCCGCGTGTTTCTCGCGGTCACGGACGCGGGCGGCGTGTCGGCCGCGCAAGCGATCCTGAACGTCGGCCAGTCGACGATCAGCGCGCAGCTGTCGTCGCTCGAGACACGGCTCGGCTACCGGCTCTGCGAGCGCGGCCGCAGCGGCTTCCGGCTCACGCCGAAAGGCGAGCGGTTCCACGCGATGAGCCGCAAGCTGCTCGCCGCGCTCGACGAATTCGGGATCGCGGCGCGGCACATGGACCGCCAGCTGGTCGGCACGTTGCACATCGGCCTGATCGGCCATACGCCGGTCAGCCAGAACGCACGGATCGCCGAGGCGATCGCCGCGTTCCGCACGCGCGACGAGGCCGTGCGCTTCTCGATCTCGGTGCGCGCGCCGGGCGATCTCGAGGAAAAGCTGCTGAGCAACGAGATCCAGATCGCGGTCGGCTATTTCTGGCACCGCGTGCCGTCGCTGCACTACACGCCGCTGTTCATCGAGCGGCAGGTGGCGTACTGCGGGCGCGGCCATCCGCTGTTCGAACGCGCCGGCGCGCTGACGCCGGCCGACGTCGCGGGATTCGAATGGGCGTGGCGCTCGTATCCGCTGCCGGAGGCGCAGATGTCGACGACGCCCGATCGCGTGACGGCGACCGCCGACAACATGGAGGCCGTCGCGCTGCTGATCCTGTCAGGCCATCATCTCGGCTACCTGCCGCAGCACTTTGCGGCGCCGTATGTCGCGCAGGGGCTGCTTGCGCCGCTCAATCCGGACCAGCTGCACTACGACGTCACGTTCCACATGGTCGTGGCGCGCGACGGGCGCGGCGATCCGCTCGTCGAAGCGTTTCTCGAGGATCTCGAGCGCGCGCATCAATCGCCCGATGTCGTGTGAGGTCGCGTGGGGTCGCCTGAGGCCGGCAACGTGAACGAATGTCACGCCGGAGAGGGTCACTGCCGCATCACGGCACCGGCAACCCCGCATCGTGCTTCACCTCGCGCAACGACAACGCCGATTCGATCGACGTGACGCCCGGCAGCATCCGCAGCGAGTCGCGCAGGAACGTACCGTAGTCGTCGAGATCGCGCGCGACCACCTGCAGCAGATAGTCGGCCGTGCCCGCGACGTTGTGGCACGCGAGGATCCGCTCGATGCCGAGCACTTCCCGTTCGAACCGGTCGGCGACCTTGCGGTCGTGCGTCGCGAACCGCACGAGCACGAATGCGACGACGCCGAAGCCGAGCGCCTGGCGCGACAGCTGCGCGCGGTAGCGCTCGATGTAGCCGTCGTTTTCGAGACGCTTCAGGCGCCGTGCGCACGGCGTCTCGGACAGGCCGACGGAATCGGCGAGACGCGCGATCGGCAGGCGGCCGTCGCGCTGCACCGCGGCGAGGATCGCGCGATCGGTTTTGTCGAGTTCGGTCATGTTGGAGGAATCCTTGTCTGGATTCCGTGATTGTGGCGGATTCCGCTATATAGCGCCAATTTCGAGCCAAAGATGGCCAATAATCGCTCTGCCTCCGGCGGCAACATATCGTCACTGAAGAACGGGGGCAGACCATGATTTCCACGCATTTGCTGTTGATTTATCTCGCCGCGCTGGCGGCCATCTACGCGGTGCCCGGGCCCGACATGGCGCTCGTGCTGCAGACCAGCATCGGCCGCGGCGTGCGCCCGGGCATGGCGGCGGCGGCCGGCCTGTCGCTGTCGCGCACCGCGCACGTGACGCTGTCCGCCTGCGGCGTCGCGGCGCTGATCCGCAGCGCGCCGTGGCTGTACGAGGTGATCCGCTACGGCGGCGCGCTTTATCTCGCTTACGTCGCGATCCAGGTGTTCCGCTCGCCGGTGTTCGCGCTCGGCGACGGCGATGCGGCGGCGCCGGGCGAACTGCGGCAGTCGTTCTTCAAGGGGCTGCTGACGAACCTGCTGAATCCGAAGGCACTGCTGTTCTGCTCGGTGCTGCTGCCGCAGTTCGTGCGCCCCGAGGCAGGGCCCGTCGTGTGGCAGATGTTCGAGCTCGGCGCGCTGCTCGTCGCGGCCGGCGTGTGTTTCGACCTCGCATGCGTGTTCGGCGCGTCGCGCATCGCGGCGTGGATGCGCGCGCATCCGCTCGCGCAGACGGTCCAGCGCTGGACGTTTTCCGCGGCGCTGATCGGGTTCGCGCTGCGCCTGTCGATGGATTGAGCCGCTGCATTGCATCACGGCCGCGCAGTCGACTTGCCGCGCAGCCGCGACGCGCTGCCGAACGCGGGCCCGCGCGCCATGCCGGGCTTCGCGGGCATGCCTTGGGGCGGAAGGGCGTGCGCGTAAATCGTCTGACTGATCTAAACTCCCTTTAACTTCGCGCTTTCGCGAACCGACTGACCGAACGGAACCGACTTCCGCCGGCTATGTCCGATTTCCTGGCTGTTCCGTGCAACGCGGTACCAAGGAGGGTCTGAACATGGCAAGGCATCTTGACGCCGACCGTGAACCCCGGATCGTCGCCGAATCGAAGTGTCTCGGCCCGTGCGATCCGGCAGAACGTATCCACGTCACGATCATGTTGCGGCGGCAGGAAGAAGGGCAACTCGACACGTTGGTCCAGCAGCTCGCCACCGGCGACGCACAGGCAAAACCGCTGTCGCGCGAAGCGTTCGCGCAGCGTTTCTCCGCCAATCCCGACGACATTCGCAAGACCGAGGACTTCGCGCGCCGTCACCAGCTCACGGTCGATCGCGTCGATCCGGTCGAAAGCGTCGTCGTGCTGTCCGGCTCGATCCAGCAGTTCGAAGCGGCATTCAGCGTGAAGCTCGAGCGTTTCGAGCATCGTTCGATCGGCCAGTACCGCGGCCGCTCGGGCCCGATCGCGCTGCCGGACGAGCTCGGCGATGCCGTCACGGCCGTGCTCGGCCTCGACAGCCGTCCGCAGGCGCGGCCGCACTTCCGGCTGCGTCCGCCGTTCCAGCCCGCGCGCGGCGCGCCCGCCGTCACGTTCACGCCGATCCAGCTCGCGTCGCTGTACGGCTTTCCGGCCGGCGATGGTGCCGGACAATGCATCGCGATCGTCGAACTCGGCGGCGGCTATCGCGCGGCCGATATCCAGCAGTATTTCCGCGGGCTCGGCATCAAGACGCCGCCGACGCTTGTCGACGTGAACGTCGGCACCGGCCGCAATGCGCCGACCGGCGAGGCGAACGGCCCGGACGGCGAAGTCGCGCTCGACCTCGAGATCGCCGGTGCGATCGCGCCCGCCGCGAAGCTCGCCGTCTATTTCGCGCCGAACAGCGACGCGGGCTTCATCCAGGCCGTCAACGCGGCCGTCACCGACAAGACCAACCGGCCGTCGGTGATCTCGATCAGCTGGGGCGGGCCGGAAGCGATCTGGCAGGCGCAGTCGGCGCATGCGTTCAATCGCGTGCTGCAGGCGGCCGCCGCGCAGGGGATCACGGTGTGCGCGGCGTCGGGCGACAGCGGCTCGGGCGACGGGCTGCAGGACGGCACGGATCACGTCGACTTTCCGGCGTCGAGTCCTTACGTGCTCGGCTGCGGCGGCACGCAGCTCGATGCGCTGCCGGGGCAGGGCATTCGCAGCGAAGTCGCGTGGAACGACGAGGCGGCCGGCGGCGGCGCGGGCGGCGGCGGTGTCAGCACGCTGTTCGACCTGCCGGCATGGCAGCAGGGATTGACCGTCACGCTCGCCGACGGCAGCACCACGCCGCTCACGAAGCGCGGCGTGCCGGACGTTGCCGCCGATGCATCGCCGCAGACGGGCTACGAGGTGTCGGTCGCCGGCACGGTCGCGGTGATGGGCGGCACGAGCGCGGTCGCGCCGTTGTGGGCCGCGCTGATCGCGCGGATCAATGCGGCGGCGAGTGCGGCGGCGAGTGCGGCGGCCGGTGCGGCGGCGAGTGCATCGGCCGGCTGGATCAACCCGGCGCTGTACAAGAATCCCGGCGCGCTGCGCGACATCACGAAAGGCTCGAACGGCACGTATGCCGCCGCGTCCGGCTGGGATGCGTGCACGGGCCTCGGCAGCCCCGACGGCGCGAAACTCGCGGCGATCCTCGCGCGCAAGCCGTCGAGCTGACGCGCCGGCACCGGCCTTTCCACGCGACGCGGGTTTCCTGCCCGCGTCTTTTTTCACCTCGAGGAGCAGCACGATGGGCATCGATTCCGCATCTTCCGGCGGCGTGTATCCGCTGCATCACGGCGACCACAATTCGCATGGCGTGCCGCCGACCATCAGTCCGGTCGCGCTGAGCCACGGCCGCGACCAGCCGTTCTTCGATCCGGTCGCGTACGGCAACGGTCCCGACGACTCGGTGACCGACACGACCGAAGCGGCCGCGATCACGCATCACACGATCCTGATCGACGGCAAGCGCATCGCGTACACGGCGACGGCCGGCCACCTCGTGACGGTCGACCCGAGCAGCTCGCTGCCGGCCGCGAAGCTCTTCTACGTCGCGTTCACGGCCGACGGCGCGAAGGAGGAAACGCGGCCCGTCACGTTCTTCTACAACGGCGGGCCTGGGTCGTCGTCGGTGTTCGTGCTGCTCGGCTCGTTCGCGCCGAAGCGCATCAGGACGTCGATGCCGGGGTTCACGCCGCCCGCGCCGTATCAGATGGAAGACAATCCGGACAGCATGATCGACCACAGCGACCTGGTGTTCATCAACCCGGTCGGCACCGGTTATTCGGCGGCCGTCGCGCCGAACAAGAACCGCGATTTCTGGGGCGTCGACCAGGATGCGGATTCGCTGAAGCAGTTCATCAAGCGCTACCTGACGAAGAACAACCGCTGGAATTCGCCGAAGTACCTGTTCGGCGAGTCGTACGGCACCGCGCGCAGCTGCGTGCTCGCGTACAAGCTGCACGAGGACGGCGTCGACCTGAACGGCGTCACGCTGCAGTCGTCGATCCTTGACTACCGGCAGGCCGGCAACCCGGTCGGCGCGCTGCCGACCGCGGCGGCCGACGCGTGGTATCACAAGAAGCTCGGCGTCACGCCCGCGCCGACCGATCTCGGCGCGTTCGTCGAGGAAGTCGCGCAATTCGCGCGTACCGACTACCTGAACGCGCTGCGCACGGTTCCGCATGCGGACCCGGCCGCCGTGCAGAAGCTGTCGCAATACACGGGTATCGATACCGCGACGCTGCAGTCGTGGAGCCTCGACATCGCGGGCTACGACACGCGCGGCAATTCGCTGTTCCTGACGACGCTGCTGCACGCGCAGGGGCTCGCGCTCGGGTCGTACGACGGCCGCGTGACCGGGATCTCGTCGGGCATCGCCGGCAAGATCGACCCGAACTCGGGCGGCAACGATCCGACGATGACGGCCGTGACGGGCGTCTACACGGCGATGTGGAACAGCTACCTGAACGAGCAGCTGAAGTTCACGTCGAATTCCGCGTTCACGGACCTGAACGACCAGGCGTTCCGGAACTGGGACTTCAGCCACATCGACCCGACCGGCGCGCAGCAGGGCATCGATGCGCAGGGGAACCTGATCCTCTACACGGCGGGCGATCTCGCCGCGGTGATGGCGCTGAACGTCGACCTGAAGGTGCTGTCGGCGAACGGCCTCTACGATTTCGTCACGCCGTTCTACCAGACCGTGATCGACCTGCAGCAGATGCCGCTCGAGGATCCGAAGGTGCGGCAGAACCTGTCCGCGCGTTTCTATCCGTCCGGGCACATGGTGTATCTCGACGGCGGTTCGCGCACCGCGCTCAAGCGCGATCTCGCGACGATGTACGACGCGACGGTCAGCGATACGGGCGCGCGGCTGCGGATTCGCGCACTGCAGGCGAAGAAGGCGGGCGGGCACGCGTAGCGTTGCCCGTCGCGCAGGCGCCGCGCGTAACCGCCAGGGTTCGCGCGGCGCGGTGTTGCGGCTGAACGAGCCGGCTTACGCGGCCGGCCAGTCGAACGGCGTGTACGGCAGCGCGCGCTTGTGGCGCGAACCGTCGTAGAAGCGCAGCACCGTTTCGTACACGTTGTCGGCGACGGGTTTGCCTTCGAGGAAATCGTCGATTTCGTCGTAGGTGACGCCGTAGGCGTGCTCGTCGGGGCGCAGCGGACGCAGTTCCTCGAGGTCGGCCGTCGGCACCTTCATCACGATCAGTTCGTCGCCGCCGAGCGCGCGGGCGACCGCACGCACGCGGCGCTTGCTCAGGCCGGCGAGCGGCAGGACGTCCGCGCCGCCGTCGCCGAATTTCGTGAAGAAGCCCATCAGCGATTCGGCCGCGTGGTCGGTGCCGATCACGATGCCGCGCCGCGCGCCGGCCACCGCGTACTGCGCGATCATGCGCTCGCGCGCCTTGATGTTGCCGTGCACGAAGTCCTGCTGGGCCGGGTTTTCGAATGCGTGGCCGGACGCGACGAGCGATGCGAGCATCGCGTCGGCGGCGGGCTTGACGTCGACCGTGAACGTTTCGTCCGCGCGCACGAACGCGAGCGCGCGTTGCGCATCGGCTTCGTCGTTCTGCACGCCGTTCGGCAAGCGCATCGCGATGAAGCGGGCGTCGTAGCCGCCGGCGCGCAGCTGTTCGACCGCCAGCTGCGCGAGCCGTCCGGCCGTCGACGAATCGACGCCGCCGCTGATGCCGAGCACGTAGGTCCGCAGGCCGGTCGAACGAAGGTACTGCGCGAGGAAATCGACGCGGCGCGTAATCTCGGCGTCGACGTCGAAATGCGCGGCGACGTTCAGTTCGGCAATGATCGCGCGTTGGCGGCTGGCGTAATCGGCGGATGTCATGAAGGTGGTTCCGGAACGAAATGCAAGGCGCCCATCATAAGCGCAATCGCGGCCCGGCGCCGCGCCGGGCATGCGATCCGGCGGCCGCGCGTTGCATCGGCGAGACGCGATGCATCGTCATGGTGCGGCGCGCGGAGCGGCGTCCCCCGGCGTGCGCGCGGATGCTTCGTTTCGAGGCATGGCGGGGCGCGCCACGACGAACCACGAGGCGCGGCGCCCGGCGGCGGCGCGACGCCGCGCATGGCGGGGCGCGGTGACGAACCCGCGCGCTCGCCCGCGTCAGCGCCGCGCGAGCACGACGCCCGCCAGTGCGAGCGCGAAGCCGGCGAGCTGGACGGTCGCGAGCGTTTCGCCGAACAGCAGGTAGCCCTGCAGCGCGGCGAGCGGCGGCGCGAGGAACAGCAACGACGTCGCGCGCGCGGCGTTGCCCCGCCGCAGCATCCACATCAGCATCGTGACCGCGCCGCCGGACAGGAACACGACGCCCCACACGAGCGAGATCCACAGCGCCGGTGCGCCGATCCAGCGCGTTTCGTGCAGCAGCACGACGAAGACGGCCGCGACGATCGCCGCGCCGAGGTTCTGCACGGCGACGGCCGTACGCAGGTCGTTCTGCGCGAGCTTGCCCTTCTGGTACAGCGAGCCCGCGGTGATCGAGCCGACCGACAGGATCGACACGGTCACGACGAGCCACGCAGGCGCGGCGCCCGCCAGCGGCGCGACGCCGCCCGCGACCTTCGGTGCGAGGACGAGCGCGACGCCGGCGAGCCCGAGCGCCATCCCGAGCCAGCCGCGCGCGGGCAGCCGCTCGTTGAACAGCGGCACCGCGAGCACGGCGGTGGCAAGCGGCTGCAATGCGCCGAGCAGCGCCATCACGCCGGCGTTCAGCCCTTGCGCGACGGCCCAGTAGCTGGCGCCGAGATAGACGCCCTGCAGCAGCGCGCCCGCGATCAGGTGGCGCGGCCATTCGCGGCGCGCCGGCCACGGCGCGTGCGCGGCGAGCGCCACCGCGCCGAACAGCACGGCCGTGCCCGCGAAACGCGCGAGCAGGAACAGGTTCGGGTCGGCGTAGGGCTTGATTGCCCGGGCGACGATGAAGCCGGTGGACCACAGCGCGACGAAAGCCGCGGCGACGAGCGAGTTAAACATGCGTGGCGGGCCGCGATACGGCCGGACGAATCGTGAGCCGGCCAGTATCGGATGAAGCGGTGCGGCCGTCTTGTCGGATTCTGCAGTCGCGCGTGGCGCGTGCGGAACACATGCAGCAGCGGTGCGCGGCACGTCGGCCGCGGGCGTGATCCGCCACGAGCGCGGCAGCGCGCCGGGCTGTCCGGTTAGCGGCCGTCCGGGCGCAGGCGCCGCGGCATAAAAGCGCGCCGTGGCGCGCGCAGAGGAACGGGGATCAGTCGAGCGAAAACGTGTCGAGCGGCTGGTTCGCGCGCGCATCGGTCGCGAAGCGTGCGGCGAGCTGTTCGTACAGCCGGCGGGCCTCGTCGAGCGTCAGGTCGATCCAGTACGGATCGCCGGCCCCGTCGTTGAGCCGTTCCGGCGAAAACTGGATTTCGAGCACACTGCCTTTGCGGTACATGACGCAAGCCCCTTGATGGTCTGTCGTTCGGCGAAACGCAGAGTGTAGCAACCGCTTGCCACGCCGATTCGCGCGCATCGGGCAATACAGAATTTCGCTTTCGTGAAACGTGGCCGCGGCCGGACGCGCCGCCGTCAAATGGCGGTCAAACGGCCGTAATACAATGGTCGGCCTACCCATTACCAGTCGCCTCGGGCGCATTGCGATGCTGGCGGAACAACGTCATCAATACATTCTGTCGGAGCTCGGACGATCGGGCGCGCTGTCGGTCGCCGAGCTCGTGCGCTCGCTCGACGTGTCGCGCGAGACAGTACGGCGCGACCTGAACGCGCTCGCGGCGCGCGGCCTGCTCGTGATGACGCACGGCGGCGCGCTGGCGGCGGATCGCCGCGAGCCGAGCCTGTCCGAGCGTGAGGCGGCGAATGCCGAAGCGAAGCGCACGATCGGGCGACGCGCGGCCGAATTCGTGCCCGACGACGCCTCGGTGCTGATCGACTCGGGCAGCACGCCGCATGCGGTCGCGCTCGCGCTGGCCGACCGGCACCGGCTGTCGATCTACACGAACGACTGGCGCACCGCGTTCGTGCTCGCGCGGCGCAACGGCAATCGCGTGACGCTGCTCGGCGGCGAACTGTCCGACGACGAGGATGCGACGTTCGGGCTCGATACGATCCAGCAGCTCGCGCAATACCATGTCGATTTCGCGTTCGTCGGCGCGGGCGGCATCACGGCCGATGGCGACTGCACCGACTACTCGCGGCTCGCCGCCGAAGTGCGCAGCCGGATGATCGCGGCGGCCGGCACCGCGATCATCGTCGCCGACCATTCGAAGTTCGGCCGCGTGACGCCGGTGCGGATCAACGGCGCCTCGGCCGCGCGCTATCTCGTCACCGAACGCACGCCGGACAAGGCCGTGCGCCGCGCGCTGACCGCGCGCGGCATTGAGCTGCTCGTGTGCGACTGACGCGGCGCCGACATACAAGGTTCATCGAACGGTCATCGCACGGGAAGATGCGCGTTCGACACTGACTCATTCCTTTCGACCGGCCGCCGCGGCAGGAGCAAAGAATGACCGTCAGCGTACGCAGCTATCTTTCCCCGACCCTGGTTCTCCTCGCTTTCGACTGGCCCGACGCGGCCTCGCGCACCGACTTCCTCGGCTTCGCGATCCGACGCACGCCGGGCTTCTGGTCGGCCGACGGCAAGACGCGCGCGCCGAACAGCTGGCTGCCGAACCGGCTCACGTTCGACGGCCCGGCCGCCGGCACGCAGGGCGACGCGCCGACCGACCAGGCACCGATCCAGAAATTCATGTGGTGGGACGCGCGCATCGATCCGCAGGATCGCGATGCGTCGTTCCGCTATGACGTCTATCCGGTCGTCGGCACGCCGGAGAACCTGAAGGTGCTCGATGCGCAGGCCGGCGTGTGCGATGTCGTGCTGCCCGCGCACATCGTGGACGGCGTCGGCACGTGGTTCAATCGCGCGGTGGTCAGTTCGCAGGCGTTCGCGAAGCAGGTCGCGGCGCTGGGTCTTGCGCCGAATGCGGCGCCGAACGCGGACCAGGCGTTGAAGCTGCGCACGTGGCTCGCGAACGACATGGAACAGGTATTCGCGGAGATGCTCGACCCCGCGTCGCGCGCGGTCTCGGCCGTCTATCATCTGACGGACACGCTGTGGGCGTTGCCCGCATTCGAGGCGTTCGGACGGCAGCACGGCGAAGCGTCGCTTGCGATCGTCTACGACGCGCACGTGACCGCACGCAAGGGCAAGCCGCCGCTGCCGTCGCCGAACCAGCCGGCCGTCGACGCGCTGCAGGGCCTCGCGACGCGCGCGCCGCGCGACAGGACGCACATCATGCACGACAAGTTCATCGTGACCGACGCACCGGCGAACGGGACGACTGCGCCGACGCCGGCGCGCGTGCTGACCGGTTCCGCGAACTTCACGACCGAAGGGCTGACGGAGCAGGCGAACGTGCTGCACGCATTCGATTCGCCGGCGCTCGCGGCGCTGTACAACGCGCGTGCGCAGGCGCTGGCCGCGAATCCGACGATCGCGGAGACGGCGAAGTTGTCGCCGGGCTGGTCCGAGCCGCTGACGATCGGCAGCGCGCAGGTGCGCGTCGCGTTTTCGCCGAAGCCGGCGGGGCAGCGCACCGAGATCGATACGATCGTCGCCGCGATCGCGGCCGCGCAGCATTCGGTGTCGTTCTGCCTGTTCATGCCGACCGACGCGGCGCTGCGCGACGCATGCTTTGCCGCCGGCGACCGCGGCCTGATGATGTTCGGCCTGGTGAACCGCATCAACGCCGGCAGCGCGACGCAGGCCGATGCCGCGCAGCACGACGGCCGGCCGCTCGATGCGGCGACGCTCGCGAATCTCGAGCTTTACCATCGCCGGCGCGATCATCGCGACGTGATCGACGCCGCGTATTTTTCACCGGCGACGGTGCCGCAGGGTTTCGAGCCGGAACTGCGCCTCTTTCCGGGCGAGCCGGCGCCGGCCTATCCGCCGGTCGTGATCCACCACAAGTTCATCGTGATCGATGCGGAAGGCGCGAACCCGATCGTCTATACGGGGTCGGCGAACATGAGCCGCAATTCCGAGCAGTACAACGACGAGAACCTGCTGGAGATTCGCGACGCGCGGATCGCGGCGATCTATCTCGCGGAATTCCTGCGGCTCTACGAGCACTATCGCGCACGGGCGCTGTCGATCGAGTCGCAACGGCAGGGCACCGATGCGCACCGGCACCTCGCGCTCGCGCCGGATTCGAGCTGGGCGAAGAAGTATTACGTGGCGGGCAGCCCGGAAGAGAAGGCGCGGATCGCATTGGCGTCGGCGCCGACGGACTGGCACGAGGCGGACGTTCGGCCTGAGGCGGCCTGAGCGGCGCGAGCGGCTTGAAGGGACCCGCCGCGTGAATCCGGCTCATGCCGGTTGCACGCGTCGTAGGGCCAGTCGGGAAGGGCCGGGCGGCGGGTTCAGCGCTCGCCGCCGGCCTTCGGATGAAACCGCGCGATGCGCTTACGCGGCGACGTAGCGCAGCACGGAATCGGCGATCGTCTCGCGATGCCGCGCGCGCAGCCGCGGCGCCGACGGATCGCGGCCGAACGCGGCACCGAACGTATAGCGGTTCGACACGCGGTGAAAGCAGAACGAGCTGATCAGCAGGTGCAGGTCGAACGCGTCGATGTCCTTGCGGAACGCGCCGCTCGCCGCGCCGCGCTCGAGCAGTTCCTCGAGCGTCTTGATGATGCTGACGTTGCGGTTCTTGAACGACTTCAGCTGTTCGAGATACTTCGCGCCGTGGATGTTCTCGATCGACACGAGGCGGACGAAGTCGCGATGCTTGTCGTGATAGTCGAACGTGAATTCGACGAGCCGGCGCATGCCTTCGCGCGGCTCCATGTCGCCGACGTGCAGTTCCTGCTCGAGCGCGCGGATGTCGCCGTACACCTTCTCCAGCACGGCCTCGTACAGGCCTTCCTTGCTTTCGAAGTAGTAGTAGAGCATCCGCTTCGTCGTGTTGGTACGCTCGGCGATCGCGTCGACGCGCGCGCCGGCGAGGCCCATCGCGGAAAACTCCTGCGTGGCGACGTCGAGGATGTTGCGCTTGGTTTGCTCGGGATCGTATTTGCGCCGCGCATCGGTCGCAAGCGCGCGGCTTTCGGACGTGGCGGCCTTGCTTCCAGCTTTCATGTGACTTTGTTGTGGGTTCGCGGCGGCATGAAGAAATCATTCTAGCATGCGGGAAATCGCCGCCCGGCCGACCTTCTGCTCTAATCGGCCGCGCGGTTTCGGCGGCCGTCGCCGCTCAGCGCCGGCACGACGCGAGCGCGTCGCGGGCCTGGTACGCGGTGTACGTGAGCTGCGCGGCCGCGAGGCCGGCGAGACCGAACGTGCGCGTGAGCCCGAACGCGGCGAAGCCTTCCGGCACCGGCCGCTCCCCGGCCAGCGCGGCGGCGAGCGCTTCGCCGGCGACGGTGGTGGGCGCCATCCCGTGACCGCCGAATGCGATCGCGTGCCACACGCCGTCCGCATCGCGGCCGATCTGCGGCATCTTGTGCCGCGCGTAGCTCATCAGCCCGCCCCATGCGTACTCGACCTTCACGCCGTCGAGCTGCGGATACACGCGCAGCAGGTCGCGTCGCAGCAGCCGCGCGATCGCGTCGGGGCCGCGGTCGAGCACCGAGATCCGGCCGCCCCACAGAATCCGCGTGTCCTTCAGCGGCCGGTAGTAGTCGAACGCGAAACGCGTGTCGTAGATCGCGTACGGCGCGTCGATCGCGTCCGGCAGCCGCGTGCCGAGCGGCTCGGTCGCGATCACGTAGGTCGCGATCGGCAGCACCGCGCGCTCGATGCGCGGCGACACGCCGCGCGCATAGCCACCGCCGGCGAACACGACGTCCTTCGCGCGCACCGTGCCCTGCGCCGTGCGCACGACGTAGCCGGCGCCCTCGCGCGCGATGCCGAGCGCGGCCGAGCGTTCGTACACGCGTGCGCCGCCGCGCGAGGCGGCCGCCGCGACGCCGAGCACGTACTTGAGCGGATGGAAGTGGAACGCGTTCGGCTCGAACAGGCCGCCGTAATAGCGCTGCGTCTTCAGCCGCGCGCGCAGCGCGTCGGTCGCGACCGGTTCCCAGTCGACGTCGAATTCCTGCTTCATCAGCGTGCGCACGCCGTCGAGCCGCGACGGATCGTCGAACCAGTTGGCGAGCATCACGCCCTCGTCGACGATGTCGCAGTCGATGCCGTAGCGGGCAATCCGCGCGCGGATCAGGTCGACCGCATCGACGGTGAGCCGGTACAGGCGGCGGCCTTCGTCGCGGCCGAGCGTGCGCAGCAGGTCCGCGTTGTCGAGGCTGTAGCCGCCGAACACGAAGCCGCCGTTGCGGCCGGACGCGCCGAAGCCGACCCGTTCGCCGTCGAGCACGACGACATCCCGCACGCCGCGCTCGACGAGGCCGAGCGCCGTGCACAGGCCGGCGAGGCCGCCGCCGACGATACAGACCTGCGTGTCGATCGTGCCGGTCAGTTGCGGGTAGGGCTGGCGGGTAACGGTGGCTTCGTAGAAGTTCTGCATGCGTTTTCGATGACTCGTGACGACGAAAAAACGGACGGCGCGCGTCGATCTTGCCTGAACGCGCGCGCCGCGTCGAATGGGGTGTTCAGCGCACCGGCCGCCGCGGTCGGGCGGCGGCCGGTGCGCGACCGGGCATCACGCGCCCGGCGTCGGGTTGGCCGGAGCGGCGACGTAGGCCGGATAGCCGGCGTCGGTCTTGACCGTGGCGTCGGGCGCCGCGTTGCGCTCGATCCACGGCGCGATTTCCATGTCCTCGTAGCGGACGAGGCGGCATTTGCGCACCAGCGCGTAGCCGAGCCAGATCGCGAGGAAGAACGGCAGGCCGATGTAGGTCGCGGCGATGCCGGCCCAGTCGATCCTGTCGGCGAGGAACGCCTGGTAGTCCTGGCCGAGCGCGACGATCGTGCACAGCGCGAACGCGAACAGCGGGCCGAACGGGAACCACTTCGACCGGTACGGCAGCTGGTCGAGCCGGTAGCCCTGCTTCAGGAAGCCCTTGCGGAACCGGTAGTGGCTGACCGCGATGCCGAGCCACGTGATGAAGCCGGCCATGCCCGACGTGTTCAGCAGCCACAGGTAGACGGTTTTATCGCCATACAGCGACGTGAGGAAGCACAGCGCGCCGACGGCGGTCGTCGCGTACAGCGCGTTGCGCGGCACGCCGCCCGGCGACAGCTTCGCGAACAGCTTCGGCGCGCGGCCTTCGACCGCGAGGTTGTAGAGCATCCGCGTCGACGCGTACATGCCCGAGTTGCCGGCCGACAGCACGGCCGTCAGGATCACCGCGTTCATCACGCCGGCCGCGAACGCGAGGCCCGCGTGGCGGAACACGAGCGTAAACGGGCTCACGCCGACGTCGGTCACGTCGCTCTTCAGCAGGCTCGGGTCGGTGTACGGAATCAGCACGCCGATCACGAAGATCGCGAACACGTAGAACAGCAGGATGCGCCAGAAGATCTGGCTGACCGCGCGCGGGATCGTCGTGCGCGGATTCTCCGATTCGCCGGCCGCGACGCCGATCATTTCGGTGCCCTGGAACGAGAAGCCCGCGATCATCGCGACGCCGAGCATCGTGGCCCAGCCGCCCGCGAACGGCGCGTCGCCGATCGTGAAGTTGCCCCAGCCCGCGCTCGGCCCGCCCTGCATGATCCCGAAGATCATCAGCAGGCCGACGCCGACGAACGCGAGCACCGTCAGCACCTTGATCAGCGCGAACCAGTATTCGGCTTCGCCGAAGCCGCGCACCGACAGCGCGTTGAGCGCGAAGATCAAGGTGAGGAAGATCGCGCTCCACCAGACGCCCGGCACGTGCGGGAACCAGTAGTGCATCACGAGCTGCGCGGCGACGAGTTCCACCGCGAGCGTCACGGCCCAGCTGTACCAGTAGTTCCAGCCGAGTGCGAAGCCGAAGCCTTCGTCGACGAATTTCGCGCCGTAGGTCGCGAACGAGCCCGACACCGGCATGAACGCGGCCATTTCGCCGAGGCTCGTCATCAGGAAATAGACCATCAGGCCGATCAGCATGTACGCGACCAGCGCGCCGCCGGGGCCGGCCTGCGAGATCGACGCGCCGGACGCGACGAACAGGCCGGTGCCAATCGAGCCGCCGATCGCGATCATCCGCAGATGGCGCGCCTGCAGGCTGCGGTGGAGGGACGGCTGCGCGGGCGGCGAGCCGGACGGACGGGGCGAGTCGGGGCGGGCATCTGAATGCATGGCGGGTGCTGGGCGCTGTCTCCGGGATTGTTTTTTGGTTACGAAGGGCGGCGCGTTGCCGGCCGCCGGCCGGGCGGCGGCACTGCTTCGCGGGGCTGGTCCGGATCGACCGGGACCGCCGGGCCGCGACGCGTGTTGCCTTCGTCTGTCGTCGGCCGCCCGTTGGGCGGCCGTCGGCGCGCCGGGTGCGGTGCACCTCGACGCCGCCCCGATTGTGGGTGCCGGCCGCAAGCGCGGCAAACGATATTTCCGCACAGGGTGATGCAACTTTGTCATCAACTTGCCGCACATCGAAACCGCCGCGGCGGCCCGGTCATCGGCCTTGGATACGTCCCATGCCGGTGCCGAAACGGGCGGATTCGTCCCGCTGGGTTGTTGCGTTTTGGGAATGAAGTCGTGAGTTAATATCAATAGCGGCCGGACTTGTGGCCATCGACAATGTGTCTCATGGATCGTGCCTCGCGAGGCGGGGGCGCGCCGCCCGGCCGGGTTTCCGGCGGCGGCGCCGCGCGATGCGCCGTGCGGCGCACCGGGCCTGCCGAGCTGCGCATCCGCTTGCACAGGGCGCGCGAACGCGCTCCAATCGAATCACGCGGGCGGCGTCGCCGCCGCACCGATCAATCTGTCCCTGAAGAGGAAGTGATGCAATTCAACGACATTCTTGCTGCGCTCGACATCGATCTCGCCCAGTGGAAAGGCAATGCGCTGACCGCGCGTTCGCCGCTCGACGGCGCGACGCTCGCGACGCTGGCGGTCGACTCGCCCGCCGACGCCGAGCGCAAGATCGACGCCGCGCACGACGCATTCCTCAAGTGGCGCACGGTGCCGGCGCCGGTGCGCGGCGAGCTCGTGCGCGTGTTCGGCAACGTGCTGCGCGAGCACAAGGCCGAGCTCGGCCGCCTCGTCACGCTCGAGGCCGGCAAGATCACGTCGGAAGGCCTTGGCGAAGTGCAGGAAATGATCGACATCTGCGATTTCGCGGTCGGCCTGTCGCGCCAGCTTTACGGCCTGACGATCGCGTCCGAGCGCCCGGGCCACCGGATGATGGAAACGTGGCACCCGATCGGCGTGTGCGGCGTGATCTCGGCGTTCAACTTCCCGGTCGCGGTGTGGGCATGGAATGCGGCGCTGGCGTTCGTGTGCGGCGATTCGGTCGTGTGGAAGCCGTCCGAGAAGACGCCGCTCACGGCAATCGCGTGCCACGTGCTGCTCCAGAAGGCGATCCGCGAATTCGACAAGACGCATCCGGGTGTCGCGCCGGCGGAGCTGAGCCAGCTGGTGCTCGGCATGCGCGATGTCGGCGAGGTGCTGACGGCGTCGAAGAAGGTGCCGGTCGTCAGCGCGACGGGCAGCGTGCGGATGGGCCAGGAAGTCGCGAAGGTGCTGAGCCAGCGTCTCGCGCGCGGCATCCTCGAGCTCGGCGGCAACAACGGGATGATCGTCGCGCCGAGCGCGGATCTGGATCTCGTCGTGCGTGCGGTCACGTTCGCGGCGGTCGGCACGGCCGGCCAGCGCTGCACGACGCTGCGCCGCCTGATCGTGCATCGCAGCCTGGTCGAGCAATTGCTGCCGCGCATCGAGAAGGCCTACACGTCGGTGAAGGTCGGCAACCCGCTTGAAGAGGGCACGCTGGTCGGCCCGCTGGTCGATCGCGCGTCGTTCGATGCGATGCAGAAGGCGCTGGGCGACGCACGCGAGCAGGGCGGCGAGGTGAAGGGCGGCGAGCGCGTCGACGTCGGTCACGCGGATGCGTACTACGTGCGCCCGGCCATCGTACGGATGCCGAAGCAATCGGCTGTGGTCGAGCGCGAGACGTTCGCGCCGATCCTGTACGTGATGGTCTACGACAACTTCGACGATGCGATCGAACTGCACAACGCGGTGCCGCAAGGCCTGTCGTCGGCGATCTTCACGAACGACATGCGCGAGGCCGAGCAGTTCATGTCGGCAGCGGGCAGCGACTGCGGGATCGTCAACGTGAACATCGGCACGAGCGGCGCGGAGATCGGCGGCGCGTTCGGCGGCGAGAAGGAAACGGGCGGCGGCCGCGAGTCGGGTTCGGATGCGTGGAAGGCGTATATGCGCCGGGCGACGAACACGATCAACTACAGCCGTCAGTTGCCGCTGGCGCAGGGCGTGAAGTTCGACGTCTGACGGAGCGCGTCCGGGAGGGCGCCGCGACGGTCGAATCGATCGAATGACAAGGGCCGGTTGCCGCGAAAGCGGTAACCGGCCCTTGTCGCTTGCGGCGATGCGTGCGCGCAGATGCCCGATCGGCGCATGCCCGCTCGATCGCTTACTCGTGCGGGGCGGAAGCGTCGCTTGCCGGCATGTTCTGCACGACCAGCATCTGCGGCGTCGACAGCGTGATCTGCGCCGCCCGCAACTGCTTCAGGATCTCGAACAGCAGGTCGCTCTTCGTCGAGCTGGCGATCCGCGGGCTCGCCACGTAGCCCGTGACGCTCAGCGTGATCCCGTCCGGCGCGAGCTGGCTGAACGTGACCGACGGCGCCGGCTTGTCGAGAATCGCCGGGTGCTCGCGATACGCGTCGAGCAGCAGGTCGCGCACCTGCTCGGGGTCGGTGTTCAGCGGGAACGTGAGCATCAGCGTCGCGACGCCCTGCGTGCTGTTGCCCATCGTCACGTTGCGCACGTTCTGCGAGATCAGCTGCGAGTTCGGCACGATGACGGTCGAGCGGTCGCTGAGCTGGATCTCGGTCGCGCGCACGTTGATGCGGCGGATGTCGCCTTCGACGCCCGCGATGCTGACCATGTCGCCCACCTTCACCGGCCGCTCGGTCAGCAGGATCAGCCCCGACACGAAGTTCTTCACGATCTCCTGCAGGCCGAAACCGATACCGACCGACAGCGCGCTGACGATCCACGCGAGGTTGCTCCACCTGACGCCGAGCAGCCCCAGTGTCATCAGCACGAGCAGCACGTAGCCGACGTTGGTGAACAGCGTGATCAGCGACACGCGCATCCCCGTGTCCATGCCGAGCGCCGGCATGAACTCGCCGTCGAGCCAGCGGCGCACCGAGCGCAGCAGGTAGAAGCCGATCGCGAACCCGATCACCGCGTTCAGGATCCGGTCGGGCATGATGTTCAGGCTCTGCAGCCGCTGGCCGCCGATCATCGCGACCGCGCTGTCGAGCAGGTCGCTCGGCGTCGTGCCGAAGCCGCCCGTCAGCAGCGCGATCGCCGCGATCAGCATCAGCAGGCTCGTGCCGAGGCCGGACACGACGGTGTGGGCCTGGTCGAGATGCCGGTCGTCGAGCGCGAACAGGTGCTTGATCTGCTTGCCGGTCGACAGGTTCGCGGAGAACAGGCTTTCGCTGGCGTCGCGCGTCAGCTGCGTCAGGATGTAGACGCTGCACACCACGATCTCGAACCAGACGAGCTCGTACGTGATGAAGCGCGCGACCGTGATGTAGCCGATCAGCAGCGCGACCAGCGACACGACGATCGCCAGCGTGACGCCGGCGTGAATCAGCCCGGCGAGCGTCGAGCGTTGCTCGGGCGCCTCGCCGGATGCCGCCAGCGCGGTGCGGACGCGATTCGCGCGCAGGATCGACGCGCCGACGGTCAGCGCGACGACGAGCGAGACGATGCCGCGGCCAAACAGCGTGACGGACAGGCTGGTATCGACGATCCGGTTGATCGACTCGAGCGTGCCGGACATCAGCAGCAGCGCGGCCAGCACGCCGGGGAACGGCTTCATCGCGAGCGCGACGGGATCGGCGAGCGCCGGCAGCCGCCATGACGGATGCTTCGTGCAGAGCAGCGCGCGGCCGAGGCCGGCGATCAGCGCGCAGGTCACGGCGAGCTTCGCGAACTGGTCCCACAGATCGGTCATCGAAGACGTGAGTTCGGAGTGGCGGGCGAGCGCGAGATAGAGGATCTGTACGGCGACCGCGGTCGCGAGCAGCGTCGAGAACGCCGTCGCCAGCGCCAGCGCGCTGCGGCGCAGCCGGGTGGGCGGCAGGCGGTTCAGGCAGAACCACGCGAGCCCGCGTTCGACGACGCGGCGGCCGCCGAGCCACGCAGCGAGCGCGGCGATCAGCAGCAGCGTGGTGATGGCGCGCTGGCCGGGTGTCCAGGACGAGCGCAGCATGTCGCGCAGTTCGTCGTTGAAGTCCTCGAGCCGCTGGACGTCGTCCGGCGACAGGTGGAACAGCGGCAGCCAGAACTGCGCACCGAAGATGCTGCCCGAACGGAACGCGAGCTGGTTCTTCAGCAGGCTGCGATGCAGCTTCGCGAACTGGTCGTTCAGGTTCGCGAGGTTGGTCTTCTGGTCGGCGGCCTGTTTCAGCGCCGCGTCGATCTGCGCCTTGCGCGCGTTCAGCGTCTCCCGCTGCTGTTCGACGGCAGGCGTTTCGGGCGATGCGCCCGGGGCCGGCGGCGGGCCGAGCACGTCGAGCTGCGCCTGGACTTGCGTGCGCTGCGGCGCGAGCTGGCTCTGCAGCTTGTCGACGTCGGCGCTCAGTTCCTGGGTCGCGTCGCCGAGCTCGTCGAGCTCCTTGCTGTTGGTCGCGTTCGATGTCTGCTGCTTGATGCGGTCCTGTTGCACCTGCATCTGCTTGAGCCGCGCAACCGCGTCGTTCAGCGAAATGGTCGGCACGGGGACGCCGACGCCGCTCGCGCCCGGTGCGGACGCAGCCGTCGGAAACGCCGACGCGGTCGCGATCGCCGCGAACTGCAGCAGTGCGAACAGCGCGATCCGGCGTGCGTACGTGGAGAGTCGTTGTATGAACATGGAATGCTTACGTTTTGCCGACAATGTCGGGTGCCGAAAGGCGCCCGGAAGCCGGGAGTTGGCCCGGTAGCATGTTACCGGGGCGTGGCGGCGGCGGCGCTGCCGATTGCGCGCGTTGCCTGTCGTGTCTCGCGGTGCCGGCGCGGGCGCGCGACGGCCCGGCAGCCCCTTGCAGACGGGGCCGTGCCGGTTTCGGATGCGCGCGAGTGGCAGACGATCGCGATGCCTTCGAACCTTACGGATTCGACAGACAGTTACGCAAGTTACACATGGTCCCGCGCGAAAGTGGGGTGTCCGAACCGGTTCGCCACGCGACGCGGCGCGCGCGGCGTGCCGGTACAATGCGACGAATCGCCCGACGGCGGCCGGGCCGATCGGCCGCCGGACAACAACACACGACACGATCAGGAGACACGACCCAGATGGTCTCAACGGACAGCTTTCCCCAGGCAGCCACCTCGTCCTCTTCCATCGACGCCGGCTCGATTTCAGCCCGCCTCGACCGCCTGCCGCCGACCCGCAGCGTCTGGAAGCTCGTCGTGCTGCTGAGCCTCGGCTTCTTCTTCGAACTCTACGATCTGCTGTACAGCGGCTACGTTGCGCCGGGCCTCGTGAAAAGCGGGATCCTGTCCGCGACGACGCACGGCCTGTTCGGCACCACGGGCGTCGCGAGCTTCATCGCCGCGCTGTTCTCCGGCCTCTTCATCGGCACGATCGCATGCGGCTTCCTCGCGGACCGCTTCGGCCGCCGCGCGATCTTCACGTGGTCGCTGCTGTGGTACACGGCCGCCAACGTCGTGATGGCGTTCCAGGACACGGCTGGCGGGCTGAACTTCTGGCGTTTCGTCGTCGGTCTCGGGCTCGGCGTCGAGATGGTGACGATCGGCACGTACATCTCCGAACTCGTGCCGAAGCAGATCCGCGGCCGCGCGTTCGCGTGCGAGCAGGCGGTCGGGTTCGTCGCGGTGCCGGTGGTCGCGTTCCTCGCGTACCTGCTCGTGCCGCACGCACCGTTCGGCCTCGACGGCTGGCGCTGGGTCGTGCTGATCGGCGCGCACGGCGCGCTGTTCGTGTGGTGGATTCGCCGCGCGCTGCCGGAGAGCCCGCGCTGGCTCGCGCAGCAGGGCCGCGTCGACGAAGCCGACCGCATCATGCGCGCGCTCGAGGCGAAGGTCGAAGCCGAATACGGCCGGCCGCTGCCGCCGCCGGCGCCCTCCGAGCCGGTGCCGCCGCGCGGCAGCTTCCGCGACATGTGGGTGCCGCCGTATCGCAGCCGCACGATCATGATGACGATCTTCAACGTGTTCCAGACGGTCGGCTTCTACGGCTTCGCGAACTGGGTGCCGACGCTGCTGATCAAGCAGGGCATCACGATCACGTCGAGTCTCATGTATTCGAGCGTGATCGCGCTCGCGGCGCCGCTCGGCCCGCTGATCGGCCTCGTGATCGCCGACCGCTTCGAGCGCAAGTCGGTGATCGTCGCGATGGCGGCGGCGATCGTCGTCTGCGGGCTGCTGTTCAGCCAGACGACGGTGGGCGCGTTCCTGATCGTGCTCGGCATCGGCCTCACGCTCGCGAGCAACATCATGTCGTATAGCTTCCACGCGTATCAGGCCGAGCTGTTCCCGACGTCGATCCGCGCGCGCGCGGTGGGCTTCGTCTACTCGTGGAGCCGCTTCTCGGCGATCTTCTCGTCGTTCGTGATCGCGGCCGTGCTGAAGGGTTTCGGCACGTTCGGCGTGTTCGCGTTCATCGCCGGCGCGATGGTGATCGTGATGGCCGCGATCGGGTTCATGGGGCCGCGCACCAAAGGCATCGCGCTCGAAACCATTTCGAAGTAGACGGGGGTTGCGCGCTCGCGTGCCGTATGCCGCACGCGCGTGAATTTCCGGGCGTTTCGTGTTGCCGGACACGCCCGGCGAAGCAACCTGCCATGCAGCGGCGCATCAAGCGGCAATGAGTTGAAACAAAGTGTGACGAAGCGCAAAACCGCGGCGAAACCGGGGAAGCGGCCCTGCCGATTCGTGTCCGCGCGGGTAGAATGAAAGACCTGACGACTCATTAGCCGCCATTGGACCGAACGCGTTGTACTGCGAACGACTCCACCGCGAAGAGGCGTCGGCGCCGGGCACATGCGTGCGGCCGGCGTGTCGATGGCTCGCGCGGGAGATGCGCCGTTCGCAACGTGCGGCGGCCGGTTCGGCCGATGGCTTCGATCGCATGATGCTCTCCGACCTGACGCGGCGGTTGTACAAGCCGCGTTGCCGTACCCTCGCGGTCGCCACGCATGTGTGGCTCGCGGCCGTTCTCCCGATCTCCGTGCTTGTCGCGCGGCCCGCCTTTGCCGCGTCCGACGTGCCGTCGGCAACTGCTATGTCATCCTCATCAACGGCTTCGGCCGCGCATTCGGCTTCGTCGGCGCATGGGTCGTCGGGAGTCGCGCCGTCGTCCGCGGCTTCGGCCGCGCGTTCGGCTTCGCCGGCGCATGGGTCGTCGGGCGTCGCGTCGTCATCCACGGCTTCGGCCGCGCATCCGGCTTCGCCGGCGCATGTGTCGTCCGGAGTCGCTCCGTCATCCGCGGCATCCGCCGCGCATCATGCGTCGCCTGCCAGCGGGGCATCCCCGGCTTCCGCCGCATCGGCAGCATCGGAGGCATCGCCTGCATCGGCAGCATCCGGCACGCCGGCAAGCGAAGCCGAAGCACCCGCACCGACGCCGCCGCGCCGGCACCCGCCGCTGTCGGCCGACGAAGCGAAGAGCGCAACCGCGCGTGCGATCGACATGCGCAAGCGCTTCACGCAGGAAGTCACGCGACGCCTGAACGTGCCCGCGAACGAGCAGCGCGCGTATGGCGTCCGCCTTCAGCAGGCGCTCGCCGATGCGGATCTCGGCGACCTGGCCGGCGAATATGTCGCGATCGTCGACCGCGCGCCGAACGTGCAGGCGCTGTTCATCTACTTCCGCGCGACGCCGACCAATGCGTGGCTGATGATCGGCGCGTCGCCGGTCGGCACCGGCTGGCCCGGAAAATACGATCACTTCCTGACGCCGCTCGGCGTGTTCCACCACTCGCCCGACAACATGGATTTCCGCGCGGAAGGCACGACGAACGACAACGGTATTCGCGGCTACGGCAAGCGCGACATGCGCATCTACGACTTCGGCTGGGTGGACGGCGAGCGCGGCTGGGGCAAGGGCGGCAAGTCGCCGATGCGCTTCCAGATGCACGCGACCGATCCCGATCGCCTCGAGCCGCTGCTCGGCATCCGGCACTCGAAAGGCTGCGTGCGGATTCCTGCTTCGCTGAACGCGTTCCTGGACCAGCACGGCATCCTCGACGACGACTACGAGGCGCGCGTCGAGGACGGCAAGTCGTTGTGGGTGCTGCGCCGCGATCGCGACGTCACGCCGATCGCCGGGCGCTACCTGGTCGTGATCGACAGCGCGCGCAAGACGCGTCCGGCATGGTCGCCGGCGCCGGGACGCAACGCATGGTCGAAGCTGCCGAAGAGCGGCGACACGGCGGACTGACGACAGCCGGTCCGCCGGCGCGACGAAGGCCGCGCGGCGTGGGCGCCGGAGTTCGACGCACTGGCCGCGACGCTCGCGGCGGCCTGAGCGCGTTGTCGGCCGCGTTCGCCGGCCGGCGCGTCAAGCGGCCGGCGCATCGTTCAGGTGGCGACGCAGGTCGCCCGCGAAATCGAACAGCGTGTAGTCGCGGAACGCGAAACGCCATGCGCCGTCGACGCGCTCGAACGCGTCGTGATAGCGGCCCGCCGCGATCGGCTGCAGCGCGAGGCCGTCGACGGCCTGCAGCACCGTGTAGTACGAGCGAGCCGTCGCGCGATGCGCGGCTTCGTCGATCTCGATGAGCGGATTCGTGATTACATGCTTCGTGCGCGGCGTGCCGCACGCGTAGCGCTTCACGCGCGCGTCGAACAGCGCGAGCAATTCATCGGCGCCGATCGTCGGCGCCGCTTCCTCGACCTTGATCCGCGCATGCCGGAACAGCGCCGCCATCCCCGGCAGGTCACCGGCGTCGAGCAGCTCCGCGTAGCGGTACAGCAGGTTCGCAATTTGGACAGCGCTGTGGGTCATGCGGCCTCCGGCATCGATGGACGGGTTGCGTCGATGATCCGCGGTGTGGGCCGGGATCGCTTCGTCCGGGTGGACGAAGCGTCTTAGTCGTGCCGCGCTCAGCGGAAAATCTTCAGCCAGTCGAACAGGCCCGGATGCGGACGCCGCCTCGGTGCCGGCGCCGGCGCGCTGCGCGGCCGGAAGTCGGGCGAGAACTGCACATGCGGGTCGATCGCACGCGCACGCAGCGCCGCATCGTAGAACGAGCCGACGATCGGCAGCGCGCTGTGCGCGCCTGCCCCCCAATAGTCGCTGCGCAGCGTCACGTTGCCGTCGTCGAAGCCGACCCACGCGCCGGCCACCAGTTGCGGATGCATCAGGATGAACCAGCCGTCCGTGTTGTCCTGCGTCGTGCCGGTCTTGCCCGCGACGTCGATGCGAATCCCGTAGCGCGAGCGGATGTCGGCACCAGTCCCGTAATCGACGACGCCACGCATCACGTCGACTAGCGTCTGTGCCGCGGCCACCGGCATCGCGCGTTCGGGCAGCGCGCTGCCGAACGCGGCGAGCACCTTGCCGTCGCGATCCTCGATGCGCGTGATCATCTGCGGCGCGACGTACACGCCGCGGTTCGCGATCGTCCCGTACGCGGACACCATTTCCTTCAGCGTGACGGGGCTCGTACCGAGCGCGAGCGACGGCACCGCGTCGAGCGGGCTTTCGCGCACGCCCATCGCACGTGCGAGCTGTGCGACCCTGGCCGCGCCTTCGCGCTGCATCACCTGCGCGGTGATGCGATTGCGCGACAGGGCGAGCGCGTCGCGCAGGGTCATCGGCGCGTCCGTCGGCGGTTCGGCATCGGTCGGGCGCCACACCGCGTGCGCGCCGATCGGGATCGCCACCGGGCGATCGACGAACGTATCGTCCGGCCGCATGCCGTCCGCGAACGCGGCGCCATAGACGAACGGCTTGAATGTCGAGCCCGGCTGGCGCCGCGCCTGCACGACGTGGTCGAACGGCTCGTTGCCGAAATCGGGGCTGCCGACCCACGCGCGAATCGCGCCGTTGCGCGGATCGAGCGCGACGAAGCCGGCCTGTACCTGCGTCTTGCGCTCGCACAACGCGCGCACGAACGCGCGATTCGCGCCGAGCTGCTTCAGCGCGGCCGCGTCGGCGAGCCCGGCGGCGCGCGCGTCGCGATAGTCGGGCGTCTGCCGGATGAAGCCGCGGAACAGGTCGTTGCGCAGCCCGCAGCCGGACGGGTTGTGCCACGCGTCATCGGCGATCGCCTGCAGGCGATCGGTTTGCTGCGTCAGCGCTTGCGTCGCCATGTCCTGCAGCTGCGCATCGAGCGTCGTGCGCACGACGAGGCCGTCCGAGTAGAGGTCGTAGTTGTTGCGGTCGGCCCAGGCGATCAGCCACTTGCGCAGCTGCACCGCGAAGTGCGGGGCCGGGCCGGGTTGCGCGGTCTGCGGCTCGAAGTCGACGCGCAGCGGGCGGCGCTGCAGTTGCGCGAGCTGCCGCGGCGACAGCATGCCCATCGCGGCCATCCGCGCGAGCACGATGTTGCGGCGCTGGACCGCGCGCTCCGGATTCAGCACCGGGTTGTAGTAGCTGTTGCCCTTCAGCATCCCGACGAGCGTCGCGCTTTCGACGATGTCGAGCTGGTCCGCCGATTTGCCGAAATAGGTGCGCGCGGCCATTTCGACGCCGTACGCGTTGTACAGGAACGGCACGGTGTTCAGGTAAGTCTCGAGAATCTCGTCCTTGCTATACACCGCCTCGATCTTGAACGCGGTAATCAGCTCCTTCACCTTGCGCGTGAGCGTCGGCGCGCGGCCGACTTCGTCCGGATACAGGTTGCGGGCGAGCTGCTGCGTGATCGTCGAGCCGCCCTGGCGGCTGCCCGAGAATGTATGCAGCCCGGCCGCGAGCGTGCGGCGCCAGTCGATGCCGTGATGCGCGTAGAAGCGGTGGTCCTCGGTCGCGATCAGCGCGTCGACCATGTGCGGCGAGATCTGCTTGAGCGGCACCCATTCGCGGTTCACGGGCCGGAACTCGGCGATCAGCTGGCCGTCGGCCGACAGCACGCGCGCCGGACGGTCGATGCGCGCCTTGCGGATGTCGCCGATGCTCGGCGTGAACGGCACGAACGCGAGCAGGACCAGCAGGCCGAGCACGGGGATTGCGGCGAGCGTCAGCGCGACGCCGCGGCGCGTCGGATGGCGCAGGCGATGCCACGCGCCGGCGCCGAGCGCGCGTGCGCCGGTACGGCAGCGAAGCCACAGATCTCGAAGATACGGCACGAAGCGATTCACGGCGGCAGGAGCGCGAGCGGAAAAGGCGCGATCCTAGCAAACCGTGCAGCGTCACCTGTGGCCAAAACGCCGGTTTTCCTGCAGGCGTTACAGACGATTACGTTTGTTGCCCGCGGACAACTTTTGGTCGCATGCGTCGCCGCGATTCCTCCGACGAATCGACGCCGGCCGCTTCGCCGACCACGTCCGCGAGCCGCTGCGCGGCCGCTTCCATCCGTGCGCGATCGAACCCGCCGAAGCCGAGCACGAGGCCGGGACGCGCGGTGCCCGGCGCGAACATCGGCGACACCGCGCGCACCGCCACGCCCGCCTGCGCGGCGCGCGCCACCACGTCGAGATCGTCGATCCCGTCCGCGAGCCACAGCACGACGTGCATCCCCTGATCGCCCGGCTGCACCCAGGCGCGCTCGCGCGGCAGCCGCGCGCCGAGCGTGTCGATCAGCAGCGCGCGCTGTTCCGCGTAGACGCCGCGCACGCGGCGGATGTGGCGGTCGAGATGGCCTTCCGCGATGAAGGCGGCGAGCACGTGCTGATCGGCGGTCGGCGCGTGGCGATCCATCAGCACGCGCGCGCCGCAGAACGCGGGCACGAGCTCGGCGGGCGCGATCACGTAGCCGAGCCGCAGCGACGGGAACAGGATCTTGCTGAACGTGCCGAGATAGATCACGTGTTCCGGATCCAGGCCTTGCAGCGACGGGAACGGATAGCCTTCGTAGCGCAGCTCGCTGTCGTAGTCGTCCTCGACCACCCATGCGCGATGTGCGCGCGCCCAGCCGAGCAGCGCGTTGCGGCGCGCCATGCTCATCGGCATCCCGAGCGGATACTGGTGCGACGGCGTGACGAACGCCGCGCGCGCGTCCGGCGCGAGACGGATGCCGGCCTCGACGTCGATGCCGTCCGCGTCGACCGGCACGCGGACCATCGCGTCGCGCCGCCCGGTGCTCTCGAGCAGCGCGGTGATGCCGCGATAGGCGGGATTCTCGACCCACGCGCGATCGTTCGGGCAGAGCAGGATCTGGCTCGCGAGGTGCAGGCCCTGTTGCGTGCCGCTCGTGATGACGACCTGCTCGGCGCTGCAGCGCACCGAGCGCGAGCGGCGCACGTAATCGGCGATCGCTTCGCGCAGCGGCAGCGCGCCTTGCGGATCCGCATAACCGGACGGCGCGCCGGCGCCGCGGGCGCGCAGGCGGTTGCCGAGCCGGCGCCAGATGTCGTCGGGCGCGGTGAGCCCGACCGGCACCGAGATCGCGAACGGCGCGGCCGGCAGCGGACGGAATTCGCGGGCGATCCGTGCAAACGTCGCGGCCGGTTCGGGCAGGCCGGCATGGGCGGCGCGCTGGCGGGCGGCGGGCGGTGCGCCAGCCGGCGGCGACGGCTCGGCCAGCGCGTTCGCGACCCGCGTGCCGGCGCCGCCGCGCGACTCCAGGAAGCCTTCGGCGACGAGTTGCGCATACGCGTCGACGACGGTCCCGCGCGCGACCTGGAGCGACGCCGCGAGCAGCCGCGTGGACGGCAGCGTGTCGCCGGGCCGCGCGTCGCCGCGGCGCACTGCGTCCCGCAACGCCTGCGCGAGCTGGCGGCTCAGGTCGCCGGCCGCGCGGTCGAGCGCGCCGAGCGACGGAATTTCGACGATCCGGGCGGTCCTGGCCATGATTCTGGTCTGCTGAAAATGTTCTAAACCGGCTCTACAGCATAAACCAGTTAGCGATCACAATCGGGGCATGACGGGCCGGTTCCGACCCGTTCCCTCCCAACCCTGTCCGACCGTGGAGCCGCCATGTATGTCCCCGCCGATTTCGCCGAATCCCGTCCCGACGTGCTGCGCGAACTGATCGTCCAGCATCCGTTCGGCACCCTCGTCACGCGCGGGAACAGCGGGCTCGACGCGAACCACCTTCCGTTCGAACTGCTGCCGGGCGACGGCGGCCTCGGCGAACTGCATGCGCACGTCGCGCGCGCGAATCCGCTCTGGCAGGACGTCGCGGACGGCGACGAGGTGCTCGTGATCTTCCGCGCCGGCGACGCGTACATCTCGCCGAACTGGTATCCGAGCAAGCACGTCGCGCATCGGCAGGTGCCGACGTGGAATTACGTGGTCGTGCATGCGCACGGCCGGATCACCGTGCGCGACGACGAGAAGTTCGTGCGCGGCGTGGTCGCGCGGCTGACGCGCACGCACGAGGCGTCGCAGCCGGCGCCGTGGAAGATGGCCGACGCGCCGAAGGACTATCTCGACACGATGCTGCAGTCGATCGTCGGGCTGCAGATCGAGATCACGCGGCTCGTCGGCAAGCGCAAGCTCGGGCAGAACAAGGCGGTCGACGACATTCGCGGCGCGGGCGACGCGCTGATCGCGGACGGGAATCTCGCGATCGGGGAGGCGATGCTGGCGGAAGCCGACGCGAAGCGCGGGTGAGTCACGGTGAATCGCACGGGGGCGCATGTCGCGCCCCCGCCGGCGCACGCTACTGCGTACGCGTCGCGCCCTTCGTCCCCATCGTTCCTTCTGCCGCCTGCGCCAGCGCCCCCCGAATCGCCGCTTCCGTCTTGTCATACCCGCCCTCGCCATACCGCGTATAGACGACCTTGCCGTTCGCGTCGATCAGGTACAGCGCGGGCCAGTACTGGTTGCCGTACGCGCGCCACGTGTCGTAGCGGTTGTCCTGCGCGACCGGATACTGGATGCCGAAGCGCCTGACCGCATCGGCGACGTTCTTCGCATCGCGTTCGAACGGATACTCGGGCGTATGCACGCCGACCACGACGAGCCCCTGGTCGCGATACTTCCGGTACCAGTCGTTCACGTACGGAATCGTATGAATGCAGTTGATGCACGAGTACGTCCAGAAATCGACCAGCACGACCTTGCCGCGCAGCTGGTCGAGCTTGAGCGGCGCGCTGTTGTGCCAGCGCTCGATGCCGGTGAAGTCGGGCGCCGGCGTGCCGGCCAGCGAGGCGGGCATGCCCGCGTCGTCGCGGGTGCCGGCGAACGCGGCGAGCCCGGCCGTGGCGGCGAGGGCGATCACGAGGGCGGCGGTCTTGAGTCTGGTCGGCATGGCGGTTCTCCGGTTCGGCCGGCCGCCGCGCGGGGGCGGCGGCCGGACAGGTTTCGACAGCCCTCATTGGGCCGCGCCGACGTATCTGCGATGTGTCCGGCAAGCCGCGCGTGTGCAATGTTGTGTGTCGTCACGGCGGCGCGATACATTGGGATACAAACGGGTGCCCGCGGTGGGGTATAAAAGCGGACATCGCCAGCCGGAACATCACGCCAACGACACCGCCCATGGACAAGATCGACCACGTACTGATCGTCGACGACGATCGCGCGATCCGCGAACTGATCGCGGACTACCTGGAGAAGAACGGCATGCGCGTGTCGCTCGCCGCGAACGGCCGCGAGATGCGCAACGCGCTCGACGACGGCGCGCCCGACCTGATCGTGCTCGACCTGATGATGCCCGGCGAGGACGGCCTCACGCTGTGCCGCGATCTGCGCGCGGGCAAGTTCCGGACGGTGCCGGTGCTGATGCTGACCGCGCGTGGCGAGGAAACCGACCGCATCATCGGTCTGGAGATGGGCGCCGACGACTATCTCGCGAAGCCGTTCGCGGTGCGCGAGCTGCTCGCGCGGATCCGCTCGGTGCTGCGCCGCGCGCGCATGCTGCCGCCCGGCATGCAGGTGACGGAGTCGGCCGCGATGCTCGCGTTCGGCGAATGGCGGCTCGACACGACGGGGCGTCACCTGCTCGACGCCGAAGGCACGCTGGTCGCGTTGAGCGGCGCCGAATACCGGCTGTTGCGCGTGTTCCTCGACAATCCGCAGCGCGTGCTGACGCGCGACCAGTTGCTCAACCTCACGCAGGGCCGGCAGTCCGATCCGTTCGACCGGTCGATCGACCTGCTCGTGAGCCGGCTGCGCCAGCGCCTGCGCGACGGCGCGCGCGAGCCGCGCTACATCAAGACGCTGCGCAACGAGGGCTACGTGTTCTCGTCGGCGGTGACCGCGGTCGAAGGCGACGCATGAGCGCGCGCACCCCGTGGCACTGGCCGCGCTCGCTGTTCGCGCGGCTCGCGCTGATCCTGTGCGTGGGCCTCGCGCTCGCGCAGACGCTGTCGTTCTGGCTCACGGTCACCGAGCGCGACCAGGCGACCACCAACCTGATGATGGGCTACATCGAACGCGAGGTCGCGAGTTCGGTCGCGCTGCTCGATCACCTGCCGCCCGACCAGCGTGCCGCGTGGCTGCCGCGTCTCGCACGGCGCAGCTACGCGTTCATCCTCGGGCCCGGCGAGACGGGCACGCCGCCGGAGGCGCGGCTCTCGGCGCGCGTCGAGCGCTCGATCTCGGACGGCATCGGCGGCGACTATCCGCTGACGGCGAACGCGATCCCCGGCGATCGCGAACATCTGCAGGTGCATCTGCGCCTGACCGACGGCTCGCCGCTGACGATCGACATCCACCCGATGTCCACGGTGCCGCTGTCGGGCTGGCTGCCGGTCGTGCTCGCGCTGCAGCTCGCGGTGCTGGCCGCGTGCTGCTGGCTCGCGGTGCGGCTCGCGACGCGGCCGCTGAAGCAGCTCGCGCAGGCGGCCGACGCGCTCGGCCCCGACCTGAAGGGCGAACGCCTGAACGAGGACGGGCCGTCCGAAGTCGCGCGTGCCGCGCGCGCGTTCAACGCGATGCAGGACCGCATCGCGCAGTACATGGCCGAGCGCATGCAGATCCTCGCGTCGATCTCGCACGACCTGCAGACGCCGATCACGCGGATGCGGCTGCGCGTCGACGTGATGGACGACGACGCGCAGGGCGCGAAGCTGCGCCAGGACCTGCTCGAGATGGAGCATCTGGTGAAGGAAGGCGTCGCGTATGCGCGCACGCTGCACGGCACGGAAGAGGCCGCGCGCCGCATCGATCTCGATGCGCTGCTCGACAGCATCGTGTGCGACTACACGGATGCGGGGCAGGACGTCGCGCTGCATGGCGGCGGCCCGCTCGCGCTCGTCACGCGGCCGAAGGCGCTGCGCCGGATCGTCGGCAACCTCGTCGACAACGCGCTGAAGTTCGCGGGCGCGGCCGAGATCGACGTGCAGGCGGCGCCGGGCGGCGGCGCGGTCATCGCGGTGCTCGATCGCGGGCCGGGCATTCCGGACGATCAGCTCGACGCGGTGTTCGAACCGTTCCGGCGCGTGGAGACGTCGCGCAATCGCGAGACGGGCGGCACGGGGCTCGGCCTCGCGATCGCGCGGCAGCTTGCGCTCGCGATGGGCGGCACGCTCACGTTGCGCAACCGGCCGGACGGCGGTGGGCTCGAAGCGCGGTTGACGCTGGTGAACGCGACCTGACGCGACGCCGTGTAATGCGGCGTCGAGCGCGTCGCGGGCTTCGGGGTCGAAGCGGGCTGCGTTACACGCGCTGCAGATGCGCGTCGACGAGCGGCGCGAGCGTTTCGGCATGCACGGCCGCGAGATCGTGCCGGGCGCCCGGCACCACGTGCAGCCGTGCATCGGGCAGCCGTTCGAGCAGGCGTTTGCCTGCCGCGACCGGGCTGATCGGATCGTCGTCGCCCCACAGCAGCAGCGTCGGCTGCGCGATGCGGCCGATGCCCTGCGACAGGTCGGCGCGCAACGTCAGGAACCAGTCGGGCAATTGCGGGTTCGCTTGCGCGAAGCCGGCGCGCCAGTCCTGCGCGCCGAGCCCCTGCATGTCGAGGCCGCCCGACGTGACCGTCAGCACCAGGTGCGTGACGAGCGGCGCACGTTCGAGTGCCGCGCGCATCGCGATCACGCCGCCCATCGATTGCGCGATCACGGCGGTCGGCCGGTCGATCGCGCTCAGCACATGGCGCACGAGACCGTCGAAGTCGTCGACGGCCGGATCGCGCGGCGTGTCGCCGAAGCCCGGATAGCCGACGATCCGACGCTCGGCCGGATGCGCGAGGCGGCTCGCGAGCGGTTGCCAGAAGGCGGTGCTGCCCGATGCGCCGGGCAGGAACAGCAGTTGTGACGGAACGGGCATGACGGATCGGCTTTCTGGTGAAGGAAGCGGGTGAATGGAAGGCGGCGATGCGTCAGCACCGGCCGGTGCGCAGCGCGACGCTCCAGTCGTCGCGGCCGCGCGATGCCGCGGTGGCGGCGGCCGTATGCCAGTCGTATTCGACCGCATGGAATTCGGCGTGCCAGCCGGCCGGCGTGCGCGACACCATCGCGTAGCGCGCATGCGGCGAACCCGTTTCGATCCGGTGCGGGTGCGGTAGATCGTCCGCGTACGCCTGCAGCCCGACGCTGCCGGGGTTGACGATGAGCCGGCCGTCGTCGAGTTTCGCGAGGCGCGGCACATGCGTATGGCCGCACAGAATCAGCGAGGCCGTCTCGTCGCCCGCGCGCTGCGCGATTTCATCGGGCGTCGCCGCGCGGCAGCCGTCGGGCGTGACCGTTTCGAGGAAGTAGACGAGGTCGCTGGCAGGCGTGCCGTGCACCATCAGCACATCGTCGCCGAGCGTCAGGCGCTCGGGCAGCGCGGCGATCCATGCGCGATGGTCGTCGCGCAGCGTGTCGTGCGCCCAGCGGTCGGACAGCCGCATCGTGTCGCGATCACCGGTCAGCAGTTGCCGTTCGTGATTGCCCTTGATGGTCGGCAGGTCGAGCGCGATCAGGCGGTCGGCCGTTGCGGCAGGATGGAGCGCGCCCGACACGATGTCGCCGAGGTTGACGATCACGTCGGCGCCGCGGCGGCGCACGTCGTCGAGCACCGCGTCGAGCGCGGCGAGGTTGCCGTGGATGTCGGACAGCGCGGCGATTTTCATGGCGAAGGAGTCGAAGCGGGGAACGGCGATTGTCGCGAATTCGCCGCGGGTCGTCCATTCGCGTCGACGGCGTGCGGATCGGCGCGTCGCGTCGGCCCGTCAGTCGGTCGCGAGGCGCGCGTACAGCGCGAAATCGCCCGGCGCGCCGCGCACCATCCGGTATGCGCGCAGCAATCCTTCGTACCGGTAGCCGCATTTCTGCAGCACGCGCGCGGAGCCGGCATTGCTGGTCAGCACGACGCCCTGGATCCGCATGAAGCCGCCTTCGGCGAACGCCCACGCGGTGACGCTCGCGCACAGCGCGCTCGCGATGCCGCGCCCCCAGTGCGACGGCGCGAGGTCGTACGCGATCTCGGCCGAGCGGTTCGCGGTGGATACCGTATGCAGCCCGATGGTCCCGGCGAGCGCGCCCGACGCGTCGTCGACGATCGCGAGGCGGCGGATCGAATCCGGATGAGCCGATTCGATGCCGTCGAACAGCGGCAGCAGATCGTCGCGCGCATGCAGGTTCCAGCTCGTGTGGCGGACGACGTCGGGATTCGACAGGTACGCGAACCACGTATCGAGATCCGCGCGGTCGAGCTGGCGGAGCGACAGGCCGGGGAAACCGGAGCGGGGAGGGACATCGATTCTCATCGCGAGCCTGTTGAGACCGTTGCGGGCAATGCGACCCGCGCGAACGGCGCTCCTGAAGCGCCCGAAGCGCCCGAAGCACCCGAAGCACGCGAAGCACCCGAAGCACCCGAAGCACCCGAAGCACCCGAAGCGCTCGAAGCGCTCGAAGCGCTCGAAGCGCTCGAAGCGCCCGAAGTGCCGCGCATGCCGATGCTCCTACGCAGCATGCCGCCGATACAGCGCGAGCGATCCCGCCAGCGCGAGCAGCATCGCACCGCACGTGCGTTCGAGCCACAGCGCGCCCGAGCGCTTCAGCAGCCGCATAGCGCGCGCGCCGAGCAGCGCGTAGCCGAACATTACGGCGCCGTCGAGCAGCGCGAACGTGACCGCGAGCGCGACGTATTGCGGCGCGAGCGGGGCGGCCGGATCGAGGAACTGCGGCAGGAACGCGGAGAAGAACAGATAGCCCTTCGGATTCGTCACCGCGGTCAGGAAGCTCTTCGCGAAGATCGACGCGTTGCGTTCGTACGCCGCGCCGCCATGCGCAACGGCGACGTCGAGCGAGCCCTTCGACGTGAGCAGCCGGATGCCGACGTACGCGAGATAGGCGGCGCCGAGCCATTTCACCACCGAGAACCAGAACGCCGAGGCCATCAGCAGCGCGCCGAGGCCGAGCGCGACCGCGACGATCAGCACGAAGTCGGACAGCATCGCGCCGGCGAAGCCGTAGGCCGCGCGGCGCACGCCGTAGCGCGAGCCGTTGGTCAGTGCGAGCAGCACGGTCGGGCCGGGCGTCGCGATCCCGACGAACGCGACGGCGGCGAAGATCAGCAGGGTCGATTGATGCATGCCGAAGACTCCCGGTGGAAGGCGGGTGCCCGATTATCGGGCGCGCGGCCTCGCGCTGTACAGGGACGTCCGCCGCGCGAACGATTATCTCGATTTTGGCAAGAAGCTGTTTTCATTATTGCGCTATCGACCGGAACCGGTTCCAACTACCATGGCGGCCGCGGCGGGCATGCTGGCCGCGACGTCGCGCGCGCGTTTCGCATGCGCGCGTTCCCGTGTGCGGACGCCGCCGGCCTCGCCATGCCGGTGGATCTCGCCGACCGCACGCGCTACTCGCATAGAACAACGGGTTCACCGCCCGGAGACGCTAAAAAACCATGAACAAGCAACTGATCGCAGCACCGCTGCTGCTCTCGCTCGCGGGCATCGCCTCCGCGCAAAGCTCCGTCACGCTGTACGGCATCGTCGATGCGGGCGTGACCTATCGCAGCAACGAACGGGTCGGCTCGCCGGGCGCCTATACCGGGCACTCGGACGTCGCCCTGACCACCGGCAACCTGTCCGGCAGCCGCTGGGGCATCAAGGGCGCCGAGGATCTCGGCGGCGGGATGCGCGCGCTGTTCGTGCTCGAGAACGGCTTCGACATCACCAACGGCACGTCGGGCCAGGGCGGCCGCCAGTTCGGCCGGCAGGCGTTCGTCGGCGTCGGCAGCGACCGCTACGGCACGGTCACGCTCGGTCGCCAGTACACGTCGCTCGACGACTTCGTGAGCCCGGTCGGCCCGTCGTCGTTCATCGGCGGCTTCGGCGCGCATCCGGGCGACATCGACGACCTCGACCAGACCGCGCGCGTCGACAGCTCGATCAAGTACACGAGCGCGAACTACGCGGGCTTCACGTTCGGCGCGCTGTACGGCTTCGGCAGCCAGCCGGGCAGCATGAAGCAGCGCAACACGTGGAGCGTCGGCGCGGCGTACGCGGCGGGGCCGCTGCGCGTGGGCGTCGGCTACGAGCGTTCGGACAACAGCAAGACGGGCGCGACCGACCCGACCGCCGGCAAGTGGCGGAGCACCGACGACGGCCTGTTCAACTCGTCGATCAACGAAGGCTATGCGAGCGCGCAGTCGCAGCAGATCATCGCGACCGGCGCGACGTACGACTTCGGCCCGGCCGTGGTCGGGGTGAACTACAGCAACGTGCAGTACCGCAGCGGTGCCCAGTCGCTGTTCAGCGGTCATGCGACGTTCAACGTCGCGGGCGTGTTCACGCGCTGGAACGTGCAGCCGCAGACGCAACTGTTCGCAGGCTACAGCTACACGCGCGGCAGCGACGTCGACGGCATCGACAACCGCGCGCAGTATCACAACGTCACGCTCGGTGCGGTTTACGACCTGTCGAAGCGCACCAGCGTGTACCTGCTCGGCGCGTACCAGCATGCGTCGGGCACGACGCTCGACGCGCTCGGCCGGCCGGTGGCGGCGACCGCATCGGTGTCGGACAAGGCGAACGGCCACTCGTCCGACTCGCGATCGCAGGCGATCGTCAGCCTCGGGCTGCGTCAGAAGTTCTGATGGCATGCGCAGCCAGTGGCCCACACTCGATGCGGGCCACCGGCTGCGCGACGTGTACCCAATCCTGTCGTATCCGGGCGGCTCGGACGGCGCGATGCCCGACGGCCCGCACCGGAGCGCATCGCCTTCACGTTCGGCCGGCGTGCGGCCTTCCCGGTTGACCTGCGGCCGTGTCTCCTTCCGCCGAATTCTCGGCACCTCTTCCGGGCTGCCTGCATCGGCAACGGCATTCCGTCGCGCATCTCTTATTTCACTTCTTCACGATTTCCCGGCAATACGGATGCGGCCCGCGCGTCCGGTGACGTGATGTCGCATGCACCGAACAATATTTTTTCTTTCATTTTAATTTCGATTTGTAATCATTGAATCGACTTGCCGGCAATGGGAATTCAATGCGCGTGAATCAGAAAAAATGACGTATTTGTATTGGGCGATTCGGAATAAAGTGCCGAAGACCGCGGATCGCGAGAGCGCTGCCTGGCGGGGATCCGCGGTGCGACTTCCGGATCGGTCCATCTTCAGTCAGCCGGCGTCGCGCGGTAAAGGAACGCAATGAACAATTCGACATGCAATTGAACCGGTTTTTTAAAAAATCACCGATATTTCATACGCGGCGAATTAGAGTGTCGAAAAACGATCGTCCGGGAGCATCATTCATGTTATCGAAACAAATTCGCGCGGCATTGCTTGGATTGTGCATGGCAATGCTGGCGCCGGTCAGTCACGCACAAGCGCAATACACGACGGACTGGCTCGCGAACACGTTCGGCACGCTCGCCGCGCACGTCGGCAACGGCGCGCGCTCGCTGTGGGTCGCCCCCGAGGGCGTGATCTATACGGCGTCACGCTGGGACGAGAACGCGGGCGGCGTCGCGATCTACCAGAACGGGCAGACGCTCGGCACGATCGGCATCCATGACGAATTCCAGGGCGGCGCGATCACCGGCAACGCGAACGCGCTGTTCGTCGCGCTCGGCTACAACCGCACGTTCGGCAGCGGCTCGGTCGGCCGCTACAACCGCAGCACGAACCAGCGCGACCTGCGCATTCCGGTCAGCACGTGGACCGGCATCCAGTACGCGGACGTGATCACGGGCCTCGCGACGACCGGCAACCTGCTGTACGCGAGCGACTTCTACGGCAATCGCGTGCGCGTCTACACGACGGACGGCGTGTGGCAGCGCGACATCAGCGTATCGGGGCCCGGCGCGCTGGCGCTCGACGCGGCCGGCAACCTGTGGGTCGCGCGCAAGAGCGCGGGCGTCGTCGCGCAGTTCAGCCCGACGGGCACGGCGATGAGCACGATCCAGATGGCGGCCCGTGCGCGGCCGGCATCGCTGTATTTCGATGCGCCGCGCGGGCAGTTGCTGGTGGGCGACGAAGGCCCCGACATGAACATCAAGATCTACACGCTCGCGGGCCAGCCCGTGCAGCTCGGCACGTTCGGCGTGCAGGGCGGCTATCTCGACACGACGTCGGGCATCAAGGGGCAGGTCGGCGACAAGCGCTTCACGCGCGTCGCAGGCATCGGCAAGGACGCGGCCGGCAACCTGTACGTGCTGAACAACGCGTGGGGCGGCGGCTGGGATCTCGGGCGCAACGGCAGCACCGACCTGCATTCGTATAACCCGACGGGCGCGCTGCAATGGAAGCTGCAGGCGCTGAACTTCGAGGGCGCCGCCGCGCCCGATCCGGCGACCGACGGTGCGTTCTTCTACAGCGGCAACAACGTGTACACCGGCACCGCGGGCGGCACGTTCGTCGCGAACACGATCGATCCGTTCAGCTATCCGAAGGACCCGCGCCTCGACATGAACGACTACCAGCGTGGCCAGCATTTCGGCCAGCTCGCGCTGGTAAAGGGCACCCGGATGCTCGTCGCGACCGGGCAGAACCCGGGCAACTACAACCTCTATCACTTCAACGGCGCGAGCGGCTACATCGCGATTCCGGACGGCTCGATTCCCGGCAAGCCGTTCAACACGACGCTGCAGGTAACGGCCGGTTTCTCGCTCGACGACAACGGCGACGTGTGGGCCGGGCTCGATCGCACCAACAACATCTCGCACTATCCGATGACGGGTTTCGACGCGGCCGGGAAGGCGACATGGGGCAAGCCGGTGCAGATTCCGATTCCGCGCACCGTGCTGCCGCTCACGCGGATCATCTACCAGGCCGACAGCGACACGATGATCCTCGCGCAGGGCATCTCGGGCAGCTGGGACTGGACCGCGATGAACGGGCACATCGAGGTCTATCGCGGCTGGATGGCCGGCAACACGAGCACGCCGAACGTGGCGATCAACCTGACGAGCACGAATCCGAAATCGATGGCGGCGGCCGGCCACTACCTGTTCGTCGGCTACGTGCACACGGTGCCGAACGTCGACGTGTTCGACCTGAACACCGGCAGCCTCGTCACCACGCTGACGAACTCGAACACGTCGGCGATGGACGTCGGCAACGACGTCGACTCGATGTACGGCATCCGTGCGTACCTGCGGTCGACCGGCGAATACGTGATCACGAAGGACAACTACAACGGGTCGAGCCTCGTCGTGTATCGCTGGCGTCCGTGATGGTGCAAGCGGCGCCGCCCGCGCCGGCCAGGTCTCATGGCGCGCCGAGCACGCGGCCGTTCACCTCGCGTCCGTACATCGAGTCGGGCGTGTCGTGGAATTTCGCGCGGGTGTCCTGCACCGAGCCGGTGAAGCGCGGGTCCTGCGGGCGTTCGTGGCTGTCCATGAAGGTCGCGACGTCCCATGCTTCCTGATCGGTCAGCGTGCCGCCGAGCCCGAGCGGCATGTTGGCCTTCACGAAGCCGGCCGCGTTGCGGATGTCGCCCATCCCCGCGCCCCAGTTGAACGAGCGTGCGCCCCAGAGCGCCGGAAAGACCGGCTTGCCGCCGCTCGATTGTCCCTGGCCGTCCGCGCCATGACACAGCGCGCAGTGCTGCGTGTAGACGGCGGCGCCGCGCGCGTAGTCGGCTTTTTGCGCGGGCGGCGGCAGTTTCGGGAAACCCTGGCCGGGCAGTTTCGCGCCGACCGGCGCGCCCTGCGCGAGCCAGTACGAATAGGTTTCGAGCGCAACGAGAATCGGATCGCCGGCCGGCGGCGCCTTGCCGTTCATGCTGAATCTGAAGCAACCCTGCAAGCGTTCGGCGAACGTGTTCACGTGGCCGTTCTTGATGCGGTAGGCCGGGTACAGCAGGTAGGCGGCCCACATCGGGCCCGAATCGGGCCGGCGGCCCGCGTCGAGGTGGCAGCTCGCGCAGGTCAGCTTGTTGCCGACGTACTTGCCCGCGAGCTCGGGTGTGTGCAGGAAGATCTGCTCGCCGAGCTTCACGGTCTTGCCGAAGTCGTCGGCGGGTATCGCGGATTCGGGCGGCGGCGTGAACGGCTTCGCCGTCGTCGTCGTCGCGGGAACGGTGGCCGCGGCGGAGGCGGAAGCGGCGGCGGGGGCGTCCTGCGGCGCGGCCGCGCACGCGAGCGCGGGCAGCCAGGCCGCACCGAGCAGCGCGGCACGCGCGCCGCGGACCACCATCGAGCGGTCGATCATCGTTGTTCTCCGTTCGCGGCGCCGCCGCGCGCATAGTAGGCGGCCACCGCGTCGATATCCGCGTCGGACAGCTTGCCGGCAATCATCGGCATCAGCGCCATCGGGCCGGGCGCGCGCGTGCCGCGCTTCCAGCCGTTCAGCTGGCCCGCGATGTACGCGGCCGGCTGGCCGGCGAGCGGCGGAAACGCTGTGCCTACGCCGAGGCCGCCCGCGCCGTGGCATTGCGCACAGGCGGGCAGGCCCTGCGACCAGCGTCCGCGCGTCGCGAGCCACGCGCCGGTGTTCGCCGGGTCGATCGACGCGGCGTCGGAAGCGGCAATGGCGGGCGCCGCGGGCAGGCTCGCGAAGTACGCCGAGACCGCGTCGCGATCGCGCGGCGACAGCAGTTTCGCGAGCGGCTGCATGACCGGATTCTGGCGGCTGCCGTCGGCGAACGCGGCGAGTTGAGCCGAAAGATAGGCGGCATGTGTGCCGGCGAGCCGCGGAAAGCCTGCGGCCGCGTTGCCTTCGCCCTGGGCGCCGTGGCAGCCGATGCATGCAGCCACGCCCGTCGTCGTGCCCCGGGTGGCGATGGTCTTGCCGAGCGCGACGTCGTCCGCGCGCGCATTGCCGGCCAGGAGCGCTGCCGCGGCGAGCAGCAGCGGCGCGAACCGGCGTCGCGGTGTGTCGACCGAATCGTTCACGGGTCCCCTCCTTGTTGTCTGTCTTGTGGCGTGTGCAATCGCGTGGTCAGCCCGCGTCGGGCCGGTCTTGCCGTGGCGCAAGCTGCGGTGTCGGTGCCGTCGCGTCGTATTGCCCGAAGCCATAGCGCGCGAAAATCCGGAACGCCTCGGGCGACCGGATGTACGCGAGCCACGCGCGTGCGGCTTCCGGATGCGGCGCGTGCTTCACCATCGCTCCTGCATAGATCGCCGTCGTATTGTGCGCGGGCGGAGTGTCGATGTGCATCAGCGGATGCCCGACCTGTTCCTGGAACGCCGCTTCCGATTGCCACAGCACGCCGGCGTCGGCGCGTCCCTGCATCAGGAACAGCGCGGTTTCCCGATGATGGATGTGCGTGAGCTCGGCCGTGCCGGCGCGCACCTTGTCGTCGTAGACGGTGCGAGCGAGCGTATCGCCGCCGGCTTTCACGAGCGATGCGCGGATCTGCCGCGCGACGCCTTCGAACGCCGGGTTCGGCATCGCGAGCTTCACGTCGGGCCGCGCGAGATCGCTCAGCGACGCGATGTGCTTCGGATTGCCCGCGCGCACCATGATCGTCAACTGGTTGGTCACGTAGGGCACGGCCGGACCGTCGAGCGTGCCGTCCGCGATCAGTTCGTCGATCTTGCCGAGCCCGGCGAAATACGCGTCGGGCCCGACCGTCCACGTCATGTTGCCGACGGTGATCGTGCCGCCCGCGTGGATCTGCTTCACGAGCAGGCCGGGCGGGATCGTTTCCCAGTAGATGCGGCCGCGGTATTCCGGATGGTCGGTCTCGAACTGCGCGACGAGCGGCGCCATCGCGAAGAAGTAGTTGCCGCCAACGTACAGCACGAGCTTCGGCGCGGTGAGGTCGCCGTGAAAATCTGCGAGCACGTCGACCTGCGGCACCGTGAATTCGAGGCCGCGGTTCGTCGCGTCGTTGTTGCGGCCGTCCTGCCACGGCGGAAAGACGCTGCTTGAAGCATCGGCCGGGGCGGCAAGCGACAGCGCCGACGCGCAGCAGAGCGGGGCCAGCGTGGCGGAAAGCGCCGTGAGCCACCGGCGTCGCCACGGAGAACGCGTGCGGATCGATGTCATCGGGCGCCTCACTTCGCGTAAGTGAAACCGGCGTGCTGCAGCTCGGGCAGCGTACCGACCACGCCCGGCGTGACGATCGCCGACGGAATCACGTGGTTGGTCAGGTCGGCGGCGAGCGCGTCGAGCGGGAGCTTGTCCGGATTCGCATTCGCGCGGTCGAGCCGTTCCGCGAGCTCCCAGATCGCGTTGTGGCACGCCAGGAACACGACGCCGCGCTGCTGCAGCGCGGCGATGCTGTTGTCGTGCGACGAGAACGCGCCATCAGGTAGTTCGTGATCCTTCGCGTCTTTCGACTGCGCGGGTTTCGCGGCGAGCAGCGTGTTGGTCGCGAACGCGGTGCCGGCGAATGTCGCGAGGCCGTATTTGTCCCACGCGGCCGGATCGAACAGCGCAAGATGCGCGGCGCCGTGCGTGGCCGACACGACGAGGAAATCCGGGTGACCAAACCCCCAGACCTGCGCGTTCAGCGCATTGCGCATCAGGTTCAGCCACAGGCCGCCGAGCTCGGTGTTGTCCCACACCTGCTTCGGGCCGCCGCGATAGCCGATCACTTCCATGAGTGCCGCGTGATCCCATTGATCGGGGCGCTCGACGATCATCGGCACCGTCTTGAAGTCGCGTCGTCTCGGCGTGGCCGCGAGGCGGCGGGTGAGGTCGGCGAGGCGCGTCGCGCCGCCGGCCAGCAGCGCGCCGGATTCGGGCGTCGCAGCCTGCGCGGTGCGCGCGGCGCCGAGCAGCGCCGTGGCGGCCGCGAGGCCGAGTGTCTTGAGCGCGCCGCGGCGCGCATCCCGGTCGGACATCGAACTCTCCCATATCGTTTTCGTGGGGGCGTGCCGCTGCGCCGTGCCGCTGCGCAGCGTCGCCATCGCGTAGCCAGTCTAGAGGCGCGTGATCGACAGCGGAAATCGCGATATCGGATGGGAGATATTCGAGGGTGCGATGATTGGATGAAACGACAAGGCCGCGCGGTGCCGACTCATGCGGCGCCGCGCGGCCTTCGTCAGCCTTGAAAGGTCAGTGTGCGGTGCGTTCGCGCAGCACTTCCGACGGCCGGGCGTTGCGCACGAACACGCCGGCCAGCACCGCGCCCGCGAGTGCGATCGCGCCGGCCAGCACGAACGCGGACGCGAACGAGCCGCTGCGCTCGACGATGAAGCCAGTCACTGCCGGCCCGATCACGCCCGACAGGCTGCCCATGCAATGCAGGAAGCCGCTGACGCCGCCGACGCGCGCCGGATGCACGACATCCTGAACGATCGCCCAATAGATCGCACCCGTCACGTACAGGAAGAACAGCGACACCGACATCAGCGCAACCGCGCCTTGCGTCGACTGCACGGCGCCCGCGACGGCCACGCACGCGCCGGCGCCGAGCAGGCAGGTGACGAGCACGATCCGGCGCGACAGCAGCAGGTTGCCGGTGAGCCGGTACAGCGCATCCGAGATCGCGCCGCCGCACGCGAGGCCGACCGTGCCGACGAGCCAGGGCACGACGGTGGCGACGCTCATCTCCTTGATGTTCAGATGGTGCGCACGCACGAGGTAGCTCGGGAACCAGCTCAGGAAGAAGAACAGCACGTAGTTGTAGCTGAAGAACGCGGCGGCCGTCGCGAGGATGCGCGGCTGGCGCACGTAGTGCGACAGCGTGTGTGCGGGCGTTGCGGGGCCGGCGGCGGCACCTGCGTGGGGGGGCGCAGCGGCGGGTGTCGCTGCGGGCGCACCCGCCGCGCCGCCGACCGGCGTGGCCGGACGGTCCGAGGTCGACATCATCCACACGACGACCCACACGAGCCCGATCGCACATACGATCCAGAACGCCGGTCGCCAGCCGAACTGCGCGGCCAGCAGGCCGACGATCGGCCCGGCGATCGCGCCGCCGAGCGGCGAGCCGGCGCTGAGCAGGCCCATCGCGGTCGCGGCGGCGTCGCGCGGCAGCCAGTTGTTGACCATCTTGTTCGCGGCCGAGCACAGCGGCCCTTCGGCCATACCGAACAGCAGCCGCACGATCAGCAGGCTCACGAAGCCGACGGTGAGCGCGGTCATTCCGCAGAACACTGACCACAGCCCGACCGACAGCACGTATACGAGCTTCGGCCCGAGCCGGTCGGACGCGAGCCCGCCGATGAAATTGAACAGCGCGTAGCCGATGAAGAACGTGCTGAAGACGAGGCCCATCTGCGCGGCGTCGATGCCGAGATCGGTCTGCACGATCGGCGCGACGATCGACAGCGCGACGCGGTCGAGATAGTTGATGCCATACACCAGGAACAGCAGGAATACCGTGAACCACGCCTGCGACTTCTGCTTCATGTCCGTCTCCTTCGTACCGGTGGGCCGGCCGTCATGGTTGTCTTGTCGATCGTTTGCCGCGTCGGCATGTGCGTCGGCGGGCAGGGCACTGCGCGGTTCGCTCAGGAGTCCTGCGAACCGGGGTAAGCGGTCGTTCAGCGCGCGTACAACGGTGCGAGCAGCCCATCGGTGCCGCTCGCGCGAAGCGTCGCGAGATGGGCACCGATGCGCGTGATCACTGCATCGGGCCATGCCGCCGAACCGGCGAGCGCGAGGCTGCCGAGGGCGGCCCGAACCGCGCGGGTGGCATCGCCGGCTGCCGACAGCGCCGCGCCGAGTTCGGCCGCGCCCGGATCGCTGACCGCGAGCGCGCGGCCCGATTCGTCGCGCGCGGTGGCGAGGTAGTGCAGCCAGAGCGCGAGCGCGCGTTCCAGATAGGGCCGCTCGACGCCGGCCCGCGCGCTTTCGGCGAGCGCGGGAAGCCAGCGCAGCGGCACCTTCTGCGTGCCGTCCATCGCGATTTGTTCGGTGCGATGCGCGAGCGTCGGATTGCGGAAGCGCTGCACGAGCGTCGCGCAATAGCCGTGCGCGTCGTATCCGGAAGGCACGTCGACGGTCGCGAGCAGGTCGCGCGTCATCACGCCGTCGACGAGCGCCGCGATCGCCGGATCGGCCATCGCGTCGGACACCGTCGCGCGGCCGCGCAACTGTCCCGCATACGCGATCGCCGAATGCGAGCCGTTCAGCAGCCGCAGCTTCATCGTTTCGTAGGGCCGCACGTCGCCGACGAGGTGCGCGCCGGCGTCTTCCCAGCGCGGGCGCGGGCCGGCGAAGCGATCCTCGATCACCCATTGCGAGAACGGCTCGCAGACGATCGCAGCCGCGTCGCGCGCGCCGAGATGGGCGTGCGCCCAGTCGAGCGATTCGGGCGTCGCGGCCGGCACGATCCGGTCGACCATGCTGTTCGGGAACGCGACGTCGTCGCGGATGCGCCGCGCGAGCGCGCCGTCGATGCGTTCCGCGTAGTCGATCAGCAGCGCGCGCAGCGTGTCGCCGTTCGACGTCATGTTGTCGCAGCAGACGACGGTCAGCGGCGCATGGGCCGGCCGCAGGCGCAGGCCGGCCGCGATCACGCCGAGCGCGGTGCGCGGCGTGCTGGGCGTCGCGAGATCCTGCCGGATCGCGGGATCGTCGGTATCGAGACCGCCGCCGGGGCGGCGGCAATAGCCTTTCTCGGTGACGGTCAGGCTGACGATCGACACGGCCGGATCGGCGATCAGCGCCAGTAGCGCGGGCAGCGATTCGGGCGCGAACAGCGCGTCGTGCACCGCACCGACGATGCGCGCGCGCGCGCCTTGGCCATCGCATTCGATCACCGTATACAGGTGATCCTGCGCGGCGAGCAGGTCGACGGTATGGCGCCGCCGCAGTTCGACGCCGACGATGCCCCAGCGCAGGTCGCCCTGTTCGAGCACCGTTTCCGTATGCAGCGCTTGGTGCGCGCGATGGAACGCGCCGAGGCCGAGATGGACGATACCCGTGCGAACCGCCTGCCGGTCATAACCGGGACGGCCTGTGCCGGGCGGCGCGGTGCGCAGAAAATCGGGGGCAGATGACATGACAGTCGGCAACGGTTTGTACCATGGTAGATGCTGGAATGCTTGCAGGTTATTTCGAGTTTTACAGCGAAGTTATCGGTGTAAACGCTAGATCGCCTGAAATCGACTGCTTATGTACCATGGTAGATATCGATATCAAGTCGGATCCATCGCAACCATGAGCGAAACGGCAGCACTGGAAGAAGCGGACGTCGTGGTCACGGCGTTGCAGGGGTTCTCGCTGGACGAGAGCCGGTCGTATACGGAGCAGGTGCATGCGCTGCTGCGCCACGCGATCGTGCGCGGCGCGCTGCCGCCGCGCACCGCGCTGTCGGAGGCGGTGATCTCCACGACGATCAAGGTCAGCCGCACGCCGGTGCGCGAAGCGTTCGCGCAGCTCGCCGACGAGCGGCTCGTGCAGATCATCCGGAAGGTCGGCACGCTGGTCGCGCCGATTCCGGTGTCGATCCTCGAGGAAGGGCGCTTCGCGCGCAGCACGCTCGAATGCGCGAACCATGTCGAGCTCGCGCAGAAGATCACGCCGGCGCAGCTCGCGGAGCTGTCGCGGATCATCGACGCGCAGCGCGAGGCGGTGGCCGCGGGCGACGTCGAAGCGTTCTTCGATCTCGACGAGGCAATGCACGGCCGGATGTTCGCGTTCGCGGGCCGGCCGCACGTGTGGGAAATGCTGCAGCCGATGAAGCGCCAGTTCGACCGTGTGCGCTGGCTGCTGCTCGATCGCGTCGAGGATCACGCGCGCCGCGCGCTGCAGGAACACGAACAGATCCTCGCGCACATCGCGTCGCGCAACATGGCGCTGCTCGGCGCATCGGTCGCGGCGCACGTCGACCGGATCGGCTCGCATCTGCCGGAAGTGCGCAGCCGCGCGCCCCATTACTTTGTCGACTGAAACGCCCGCTGGAGGAGCGCAGTGAAAATCGAACGCTTGCAGACCATCGTCACGTGTCCGGGCCGGAATTTCGTGACGGTGAAGATCGTGACCGACGAAGGCGTCTACGGTCTCGGCGACGCGACGCTCAACGGGCGTGAGCTCGCGGTGCGCGCGTACCTGGAAGACCACGTGTTTCCGTGCCTCGTCGGACGCGACCCGCGCAACATCGAGGACATCTGGCAATACCTGTATCGCGGCGCGTACTGGCGGCGCGGGCCCGTGACGATGACGGCGATCGCCGCGATCGACATGGCGCTGTGGGACATCCTGGGCAAGCTCGCGGGCATGCCCGTCTATCGGTTGCTCGGCGGCAAGAGCCGCGACGGCCTGATGGTGTATGGCCACGCGAACGGGCGCGATCACGAGGAAGCGGTCGACGCGGTGCGCGCGCACATCGAGGCCGGCTATCGCGCGATCCGCGTGCAGTCCGGTGTGCCGGGGCTCGACAAGGTGTACGGTGTCGGCAAGACGGCCGGCGCGTACGAGCCCGCCGAGAAGGGGCTGCCGCCCGAGGAGCCGTGGGACACCGCGCTCTACCTGCGCCACACGCCGGAACTGTTCCGCAAGGTGCGCGACGCGGTCGGCGATGCGCCGCACCTGCTCCACGACGCACATCACAGGCTCACGCCGATCGAGGCCGCGCGGCTCGGCCGCGATCTCGAGCCGCATCGCCTGTTCTGGCTCGAGGACGCGACACCCGCGGAGAACCAGGACGCGTTCCGCCTGATCCGCCAGCACACGACGACGCCGCTCGCGGTCGGCGAGGTATTCAACTCGATCTGGGATTGCAAGGACCTGATCCGCGACCAGCTGATCGACTACATCCGCGCGACCATCGTGCACGCGGGCGGCATCACCCACGTACGGCGCATCGCCGACTACGCGGCGATGTACCAGGTGCGCACCGGTTTCCACGGCGCGACCGACCTGTCGCCCGTCTGCATGGCGGCGGCCGTGAACTTCGGGCTGTGGGCGCCGAACTTCGGCATCCAGGAACTGATGCCGCACAGCGCGCTGACCGACGAAGTGTTTCCGCACAGCTACCGCTTCGAGGACGGCTATCTCGTGATGGACGACGTGCCGGGCCTCGGCGTCGACATCGACGAGACGCTGGCCGCGAAATATCCGTACGAGCGCGCGTACCTGCCGGTCGCCCGGTTGCGCGACGGATCGATGTGGAACTGGTGAGCGCCGAAGACCAGAAGGAGAGAACCGAAATGTTGAGCGTCGTTGTCGATCGTCCGAACAGCATGGGCGTGCGCGAAGTGCCGCTGCCCGTGCCCGCCGCCGGAGAAGTGCGCGTGAAGGTGCGCTATGCGGGCATCTGCGGGTCGGACCTGCACATCTTTCACGGCAAGAATCCGTTCGTGTCGTATCCGCGCATCATCGGCCACGAGTTCGTCGGCACGATCGAGTCGGTCGGCGCGGGCGTCGACGCCGCGCGGCTCGGCGAGACCGTCGCGGTCGATCCGGTGATCAGCTGCGGGCATTGCCACGCGTGCACGATCGGCCGGCGCAACGTCTGCCGGCACCTGACCGTGCTCGGCGTGCATCGCGACGGCGGCTTCAGCCAGTACACGTGTGTGCCGGCCGGCAATGCGTACCGGATTCCGGACGCGATCGCCGAACCCTGCGCGGCGATCGTCGAGCCGTTCGCGGTGGCCGCGAACGCGACGTCGCGCACCGGCGTGCTGCCGGGCGACGTCGCGTTGATCTATGGCGCCGGCACGGTCGGGCTGACGATCCTGCAGGTGCTCAAGCGCGTGTATGGCATTCGCGCATTCATTACCGACCGGCTCGACGCACGGCTTCAGCTCGCGCGCAAGTGCGGCGCGGCCGAGGACGAAATCATCGACACGAGCGTCGAGTCGTTGCCCGACGCGCTGGAAAAGCGCGGTGTCGACGGCGGCCCGACGCTGATCTTCGATGCGGTCTGCCATCCGTCGATTCTCGAGGAGGCCGTGCGGATCGCCGCGCCGGCCGGCCGGATCGGCGTGCTCGGGTTTTCGTCTGAGCCGTCGGCGATCGTGCAGGCGGAGCTGACGAAGAAGGAGTTGACGCTCGCGGCATCGCGGCTGAACTGCGCGATGTTCCCGCAGGTGATCGACTGGATTGCTCGCGGGCTGATCCAGCCGGAGCACATCGTTACGCACAAGGTGGGCTTTCGCGACGTCGCGCAGGCGTTCGAGATGGCCGAGCGCAATCCCGAGAAAAGCTGCAAGATCCTGCTCGATTTCGCGGGCGGCTGAGATCGGCTCGTGTCGCCGGCCGGGGCGCGTGGCACGGCCCCGGCCCCGGCCACCCGGCGCGAAGATGCGTCAGAACGACACCGTCGTCGTCAGCGTGACGAGCCGCGGCTCGCCGACCGCGACGATCAGGTTGCTGTTGCTCGACGGGTAGTAGGTCTTGTCGAGCAGGTTCTTCACGTTGAGCTGGATGCGCGTCGGGAACTTGCCGATCGTCGTTTCGTAGGCCGCGAACGCATCGACGGTCACGTAGCCGGGCAGCGTGAAGCTGTTCGCGGTGTCGCCGGGCCGTGCGCTGACGAGCCGCGCGCCGCCGCCGAAGCGCCAGCGCCCCGGGAGGTTCGCGATCGCCGTGTCGTACACCGCGAACAGGCTGCCGGTGTGGCGCGCGACGTTGACGAGCGGCGTGTTGCTGTCGCGGTCGTTCGCGTTCGTGTACGCATAGCTGCCGATCAGGCTCAGGTGCCGCGTGAGCTGCCCCGCGACGTCGAGTTCGATGCCGCGCGAGCGCGCGGTGCCGATCGTCGACGTGATGTCGTTGACCGTGACCGCGACGTTGCGCTTGTCGATCTGGTAGGCCGCGAGCGTGCCGGTGATGCCGGGCTTCAGGCTGAACTTCAGGCCGGCTTCCAGCACGCGGCCGAATTCCGGCGCGAGCGGCGCGGCCACGTTGGACGCGACGTTCGGCTTGAACGAACGGCTCACGTTCGCATACGCGGTCAGCGACGGCGTGAGCGCATACGCGAGCCCGAACTGCGGCAGCCACACGTTGCCGTGCGAGCGGTCGGCGAACACGAACGGCCGCCCCATTCCCGATTCCTGCTGCCAGTCCTCCCAGCGCAGCCCGCCGACCGCGGTGAGCCGGTCGGTGATCTTCACCGAGTCCTGCACGATCATCGAGTACGTGTGGACCTTCGAGAGCGAATCGCTCTGCTTCGTGCTCACCGTGCCGCCGGGCGCGAGCAGGCCGTAGACGGGATCGTAGAGATCGAAGCCCTTTGTCGCGGTGCCGCGGATCGTGTCGCCGCGGAAGCTGCGCTGCCGCTCGTATTCGCCGCCGACATAGAGCGCGTGGCTCATCCCCGCGAGCGTCAGGTTGCCGAGCAGGCCGAGCGTCGCGATCTGGTCGGAGTCGTTGCGTCCGAGGTTCGCGTCGGACGAGCGCGACAGCGCGCCGGTCGTGCTGTTGAAAGCGGTCGCGCGGGCGATGTATTGATCGTAGCGGTCGCGGCCCCAGCCGTAGGTCGCGCGCACGCGCCATGCGTCGGAGAAGCGGTGTTCGACGCGCGCGCGCAGCGTTTCCTGGATGCCGCCGCTTTGCGCCCACGCTTCCTCGTAGCGGCGATAGCGCAGCGCATCGTCGGGGCGGCCGTTCACGAGCACCGTTCCGCGATCGAACGGCATCGTGTAGTCGACGTACTGGTAGCTGACGTCGATCGACGTGTTCGCGTCGTGCCACGACAGCGCGGGCGCGATCAGCGCATTGCGCTCGCGGCCGAAGCTGCGCCAGTAGCGGCTCGTGTCGTATTCGCCGGTGAGCCGGAACGCGAGCGTGCCGCCCGCGACCTGGCCCGGCTTGCCGAGCGGGCCGGTCAGGTCGAACTGCGCGCTGCTGCCGCCGTGGCTCGTGCGCGAGGCCGAGATCGAGCCGCCGAACGTGTCCTCCGGCTTGCGCGTGACGAGGTTGATCACGCCGCCCGGGTCCTGCATCCCGTACAGCAGCGAAGCCGGGCCCTTCAGCACTTCGACGCGGTCGATCGTCGCGAGGTAGCTGTGCAGCACCGGCGTGCGCACGCCGTCGACGAGCACGGAGCCGTCGTTGTTCGAGCCGAAGCCGCGCTTGATGAACGCGTCGCGCGTGCCGCCGAGCGTGTTGGTCTGCGTGACGCCGCTGATGTTGCCGAGCACGTCGTCGAGCGAGCGCGCCTGCTGGTCCTGCATCACGCTGCTGCTGACCACGGCGACCGATTGCGGAATCTCCTTGAGCGGGCGATCGTCGCCGCCGGCGACGCTGCTCGTGCGCGGCTGGTAGCCGACGGTCGGATCGACGGCTGACGATGCGCTGACGCTGATCGTCGGCAGTTCGCGTTGGGGGCGCGCGGGTGTCGACGAGGGCGAGGACGTGGCCGCCGAAGCCGTGGCGGCAGGTTCGGCATCCGCATGCGCGCCGCTTGCGACGCAAAGCGTGATCAGGGCAGGCAGGCTCGCGCGCCACGGACGAAGCGTCCGGGCGCGGTGGGGCGTTCGGCGGGATGGCATGAATCGATGAATGGACGGAGTGCTAAGGACGATGACGCGGACCGCGGCGCCTTTACTGCGTCGCGCGGAGGATGCGCATGATATACGTAATGAGAATCGTTTGCAATTGTAAAGAGACCGATGCGGACCGGGCATCGCGATTGCCGGGCCGCCGGCCGTCTGCTACCGTAGCGCCCAAAATCAAACGCAGTGAAATTCAATGAGAGCCGGGGGCCGCACCATGTCATCTTCCTGTTACGTCGCGTGCCGCACGACGTCGCGCACCGCAGCCGACCACGCGGGTGCTGAAGTGATCGCAGCCGTGTTCCACGATTCGAACGATTGACGCAACGGCCGCACGATCATTCTCGGGTGTTTCGCCGGGCAGCCGGCGAAGCGCCGCGATCGATTACTTCAACCACCACGCTTGACGGGAGACCACCCAATGAAAAAGAGTTCCGCGCCGTTCATGACGGCCGCGCTGGCTGCCTGCGCGCTGCTGGCGGGCGTTCACCAGAGCGGCTACGCCGCGCCCGCGATCGACGCGCACTACGCCACCGTGATCGAGGCCTACACGCAGGACATGGCTGCCGCGAAGACGAAATACGACGGCAGGCGCCTCGCGTTCGTCGGCGCGGTGATGCGGATGGGCAGCGACCCGGGCGGTACGTACTTCGGTGCGTTGACGGCCGACGGCGAGCAGTTCGACACGCATTTCGACGCGGCCGACCAGGCCGCGTTGAAACCGAAATTCCCGGGCGGCGAGATCAAGCCGTTCACGGCGTCCGCGAATTTCCGCTTCAGCTGCGTGAACGAAGGTTATATCGACGCGCCGGTGCTGCCCGGGCTGAAGCTGTCGCATTGCCGGCTCGCCGATTGATCGAGGTGCGGTGTCCGGCGTTCAGAACTTCTGCTGGATGCCGGCCATCACGCCGAGCTGATTCATCCCGGTGCCGACCGTCCCGCCGGCCGCGACCGCGTTCGCGGCCAGCGCGCTGTTGAACATGTAGCCCACCGACGTATAGACGGTCGTCCGCTTCGACAGGAAATAGTTCGCGCGCCCGACGACCAGCGTCGCGTTCGTGCCTTCCTTGTTTTCGCGGCGTTGCAGGTAGCGCACGCCCTGCAGGTCGAGTGCGAGGTAGGGCGTCGCGTAGTACGTGCCGCCCGCGAACACGATGTCGGCCTGCAGATGTTCGGCCGCCGCGAGGTTGCGGCGGATCCACCCGGCGCCGAGTTTCGCGGGGCCGATCTTCACGTAGCCGGCGACGATGTCGCGCGTGTCGGTGTAGGCCGGATTGTTCAGCGGCGCGAGCGCGCCGCCGCCGCCGCGCATCACGTCGTGCGACGCGGCCAGCCCGAAATTGCTCGCGTCATACGCGAGCATCGCCGTGTATTGGCGGCACGCGACGATGTCACCGGGCACCTGTCCGGCGCAGCCCGTCGCCGACGGTCCCGCCGGTCCGGCCGCGTCGCGGCCGAAGCTGTAGGTCGCGCCGAGCGTCACGCCGTGGAACGTGCCCTTGTAGCCGATCGCATTGTCGCTGCGCGCGTTCGGCAGATACGAGTCGAAATCCGCCATCGAATGAATCGACGGGCCGATCACGTCGGCATTGGTCAGCACGATCATCGACATGTTCATCTGGCGACCGAGGGTCAGCGCGCCGAACGGGCTGTTTACGCCCACGTTGGCCTGCCGCCCGAACAGGCGCCCGCCGTAGTTCAGCGCGCCGGTGCCCGGCTGGAAGCCGTTTTCGAGCACGAAGAAGGCCTGGTAGCCGCCGCCGAGATCCTCCGTGCCTCTCAGGCCCCAGCGTGACGGCACTTCGCCGGTCAGCGTCGGCATCCCGGTGAACGATCCGCCGCGAGCGGCGTTGTTGTAGTAGGACACGCCGGTATCGATGATCCCGTACAGCGTGACGCTGCTTTGCGCGCAGGCCGGTCCGGCCAGCGCCATCGCCGTCGCGAGTGCGACGCCCAGTTTCGTTTTCATGGCTGTCTCCAAACAGTATGTAGATGTACTTATCGATTTTTTTATTGCCCCGGACCTGACCGGGATGCCGACGGGTATCGGCATGACTGCGGGTGTCGCGTGTTACGAGATCGCCGGATCGCGTTGCCGGTGCGGCGCCGCGACACGCGCGCCCGCCACGGCGACGGCGATCGCCGCGCCGGCCATCGGCACGAGGAACGCGAAATAGAGATGGGGCACGGACCAGCCGTCGTCCAGCAGCGCGCCGACCGTCATTGGCGACAGGATCGCGCCGAGGCGGCCGATGCCGACCGCGAGACCGATGCCGGTCGTGCGGATCTCGGCGGGATAGGGCGTTGGCGACAGCGCGTACATGCCGGCCACGCACGCGTTGATCACGGCGCCGAGGAACACCGCGACGATCATCCCGGTGCCGAGCGAGCCGGTGTTCGCGCCGAACGCGACCATCAGTGCGCCGCCCAGCAACAGCGTCGCGCCCAGCAGGCTGCGCAGGCCGAACCGGGTCGACAGCAGGCTGAACAGCGACGCGCCCGCGATGCCGCCGAGGTTGAGCAGCACGCCGCCGGTCACACCCTGCGAGGCCGACAGGCCGGCCTGGACCAGCAGCTTCGGCGTCCAGCTGACGACGAAATAGAAGCTGCCCATCACGAGGAAGAATGCGACCCACAGCGCGATCGTGCGACGCGTGAGCGGCGCGCGCAGCACGGCTGTCCAACTTGAGGCGGGGCTCGCCGTGTCGATGGATGCGCTCGCGGCCGGCAGCGCATCGATCGGCGCGCGCTTCATTCTCGCGAGGATGCGGTTGATCTTCTGCAGCGCGTCGTCCGGACGTCGCGCCAGCAGGAAGTCGAGCGATTCCGGCAGCAGTGCGAGCACCATCGGGATCGCCATCAAGGTCAGGATGCCGCCGAACGCGAACACGCTGCGCCATCCCCATACCGACAGCAGGTAACCGGCGAGAACGCCGCCGGCGGTGGCGCCGATCGCGTAGCCGGTCGACTGCATGCCGATCGCGGCGCTGCGCCATTTGTTCGATGCGTATTCGCCGCTGATGACGGTCAGGCTTGCGAGCATCCCGCCGATGCCGAGCCCCGTATAGGCACGCGCGACGGCGAGTTGCAACGTGCTGTGCGTGGCCGCACAGGCCAGCATGCCGGTCGAGATCACGGCGAGGCAGAGCAGGATGATGCGGCGGCGGCCGACGCGGTCGGCCAGCGGGGCGATCAGCACCGAGCCGATCCCCATGCCGGCCAGCCCGGCGCTCAGCAGCAGGCCGATTTCCTTGCCGCTCAGTTTCCACTCGGCCGCCAGGTGCGGCGCGGCAAACGCGATGGCCAGCACGTCGAAGCCGTCGAGCATGTTCAGCACGACGCAGGCCGTGACCGCCATCGTCTGGAACGCGCTCATCGGGGACGCGTCGATCGTATTGCGGATATTTTCGCTCACGTCAAAGATCCTTGATAAAAATAGTATGACTAATCGAATGGGATGAAATCGAAGCCGGCCGCGGCGAATGGGACGAAAGCGAATGCGTGGATTGACGGGCAATCCGGGGAACGCCCGTCGCGGCCGGCTCGCGTCGTTCGCGCGCCGGGGCGAGGGTTACGCGGGGTCGGGCTGCAGCAGCCGCTCGATCACGCGCCGCGCGCGATTGGGGCCCGCGTCGACATGAATGTCGATCTGGCGGCAGTCCGGAAACCGCAACTGATTCCGGTATTGCGCTTCGATCACGGTCTTGTCTTCGTCGAACGTCGCCGCGGATTGCTCGATGACCGTTTGCGCGACGCGTTCGACGTCGTGTTGCGGATTGGTCGCGACGGTCCAGAAGTAGTGCGTCGTCGTTTCCGTCTCGGGCGTGATGCCGTGGAAGCCGCGCATGTGAAAACCGCCGCGCGCCGGGTCGTGAAGGTCGCCGGTGCCTGCGTCCATCGCGCCGGTCCAGATCCGGATATGCGACACGTGGAATTCGATTTCCTGCCAGCGGTCGACGCGGCCCGCGAACGGCCACGCGGCCGTGTAGGTCGGCGGCGGGTCGGACGCCGGCATCCGGCGGACCAGCGTCACCGTGTCGCCTTCGCTGCTGACGCGGGTTTCCGCGCCCATATGCAGCGGCGCGTTACCGCCGATCGTTTTCAGATGAACGTAGCCGAGGTGGCTCAGGTCCATCAGGTTGTCGTGAATCAGCTGATACGGCGCGTCGTAATGGTAGTGGCCGCCGCCGAACCGGTATTGCGGATCCGTGTGGAACGCATAGCGCGGCGGCGCGCAGGTCGGTTGGGCGTGCGCGTCGGCGCCGATCCAGATCCATACGATCGCGTCCTGCTCCCGCACCGGATACGACGCCACGCATGCCTTCGCCGGAATGCGTTCCTGGCCGGGAATCTCCACGCAGGTGCCGCCGCGGTCGAACAGCAGCCCGTGATAGCCGCAGCGCAGGCCGCGCGCCTCGAGCGAGCCGCACGACAGCGGCAGCGACTTGTGGCAACAGCGATCCTCCAGCGCGCCGACTTCCCCGGACGGCAACCGGAACAGCACGACCGGACGGCCGAGCAGCGTGCGGGCGACGGGTCGGTCCGTCAGTTCGGATGACAGCGCGGCGACCCACCATCGGTCGACCGGGAATTGAGCAGTACTGATGGGTGCCTGGGCAGGTCGTTCCATTGATCGTCTCCAGTATTGTGGTTGGCCGCCGCGTATCGGGCGGTCCGTCTACAGATCGAGGACCAGCAGGTTGCTTCGCGATCGGGAGCAGCACGGCATGAACTGGTCGCCGGCCGCTTGTTCCGCTTCCGTCAGATACGAATCGCGATGATCGGGCTCGCCTTCGAGCACGCGCGTCATGCAGGTGCCGCATACGCCTTGTTCGCACGACGTCAGCACGTCGATGCCGTTGGCCGCCAGCGCCGCGATGACCGTGCATTCGGCCGGCACGTCGATCACCTTGCCGCTGCTCGCGATCCGGACCTTAAACGCGCGATCCGCGCCGGACGACGCAACCGCGCCGCCGAAGAACTCGTAGTGCAGCCGCGCTTCGGCCCAGTTGCGCTCGCGCGCGGCGTTCAGCACTGCATCCATGAAGCCGCGCGGGCCGCATACATACAGGTGCGTGCCGTCCGGCGCGGCGGCGAGCACCGCGGCGAGGTCGAAGCGTTGCGCGGGGTCGCCGTCGTCGACGTGGAAGCGGACGCGATCATGGAACCCGGCAGCGTTGATCCGCTCGACGAAGGCCATGCGATCGGTCGAACGCGCGCAGTAGTGCATGTCGAACGGCAGGCCGGACGAGAACAGCCGTTCGGCCATGCTGAGGATCGGCGTCACGCCGATTCCGCCGGCGAGCAACAGGTGGTGCGGGGCGTCGGGCGCGAGCGGGAATTGATTGCGCGGCATGCCGATCCGCACGGTATCGCCTTGCCGGACTTCGTCGTGAATCGCGCGCGACCCGCCGCGGCCGTCGGCATCGCGCAGCACCGCGATCTGGTAGCGATCGCCGTGCTCCGGGTGGTTGCACAGCGAGTACTGGCGCACGAGCCCGCCCGGCAGATGCACGTCGATATGGGCGCCGGCGTCGAAGCGCGGCAGGGGCGAACCGTCATCGCTGACGAATTCGAAGCCGCAGATGTCGCGCGCTTCCTGCCACTTGCGGGCCACGCGGACCGTCAGCGTCGCGGCGCTCATGACGCCTCCTTGATCTGCGCGACCGGAATCACGGGCCGCTGCGGGCTCGCCGCATTTTCTTCGGCGAGCAGCCGCTCGATCACCTTGCGCGACAGCACGCCGCCGGCGTCGATGTTGAGCTTGAGCAGCTTGCGCTCCGGCCACTGCTCGAGGTTGAGCTGCTGGCGCTCGAGCATCTCGAGATCCTCGGCGAAGATCTTGCCCTGGCCTTCGCGGATCTCGGCGGTCAGCGCGTGATCGTCGGGCCGGAAGTTGCGCGCCATCCCCCAGAAGTACCAGATCGAGGTGTCCGTCTCCGGTGTGATGAAGTCGACCACGATCGACGACGCCTTCAGCTCCGCCGGCGCGTCGTAGCCGCCGTGGCCCGCATGCGCGACGCCCACTTCGATCATCACGTGGCTCGGCGGCGTGAAGCGGCAGATCTGCCAGCGGTCGACCGGCACGTCGTCGGCGAGGCCGTTGCCGCGCAGCGCCATCCGCCAGAACGGCGGCGGCATCACGTTCTCCATGAAGCGGCTGGTGACGACTTCGTCGCCATTGCTGGTGGTCTTCGGCGCGGCTTCGTCGATTTCCTTCTGGCCGATGCTCGTTGCATGCACGTAGGTCTCGTGCGTGAGGTCCATCAGGTTGTCGATCATCAGCCGGTAGTCGCAACGGATGTGATACAGGCCGCCGCCGTGCGCCCAGGCCGGATCTTCGGCCCATTGCAGCGCGGGCAGCCTCGCGGGATCGGCTTCGGACGCGTCGCCCGGCCAGACCCACACGAATCCGTACCGTTCGACCACCGGAAAGCTGCGGATCGGCGGGAAGCCGCCGACGCGCTGGCCCGGCATGCCGGCCGTCTTGCCGTTGCAGCCCATTTCGAGCCCGTGATAGCCGCACACGAGCACGCCGTCACGCACGAAACCCAGCGACAGCGGCGCACCGCGGTGCGGGCAGAAATCCTCGAGCGCGGCGACCCGGCCGTCCGCCGCGCGGTAGAACACCATCGATTCGTTGCAAATCTTGCGTCCCAGCGGCTTGCCGTCGATCTCGTCGGGCGTGCAGGCCACATACCAAGCGTTCTTGAGAAACACGTTGTTCGTCTCCTTCAGGGCGGTGCCGCCGGTACGCGGCAACTCGTCATTCCGTGTACTGAATGTGATTCAGTGTACTAATTGAGATTGGCTGGAGCAAGGCGAGCGGTATACTGGTTTTCCCGGGAAATGGCGCGAGGCAGCGCCATGCCGTCGGCGCACGCAACGGCGTGCGCCGCCTATGTCATCGACTCATTCATGGAAAAAACGAATCCCGCCGACACGCCGGTTTTCCCGCTCGACCTGTACGACGAGCCCGGGCACCTGATCCGGCGCGCGCACCAGATCGCGGTCGCGATGTTCTACGAGAAGCTGGGCCGGGACGTGACGCCGGTGCAGTACGCGGTCCTGCGGATGCTCTACGAGTGCCCGGGGCTCGATCAGGTGACGCTCGCGCAGCGGGTGGCGCTCGACACGTCGACCACTGCCGATCTCGCGGTCCGGCTCGAGGCGAAAGGATTGATTGTCCGCGAAGTGCTGCCGCGGCGTCAGCGGCGCCTGCTGCTGACGCCGGCGGGCGTCGAGCTGCTCACGCACCTGATTCCGTCGGTGAAGGAATTGCGTGCCGGCCTGTTCGACGGCATGGGCGAGGACGATTCGCAGGAACTGATGCGCCTGTTGCGCAAGTTCGTCCATCTGAATAACGAGCAGAGCCGCGCGCCGCTGCGGGTGAGCGAGGAATCGTAGCGGTTGGACTCGGCTCGATGGAGCAGGTGATGCGGCAAGGCGCCAGGCCCGCCGCACCGCCTGCCGGCGTCACGCGCGTGACGCTTCGCCTTCCAGCCGCCGCACCGCTTCCGCGACTTCGTTCCTGAAGCGCACCAGCGCCGCCTGCTCCGGCGCGGGCGGCTGCACGGCCGCCCACAGCATGTCGATCAGCTGCGTGGCCGTCGTTTCCGTATCGAGCTTGCGGTGCCCGAGGATCGCATCCCACAGCACGTGCTCGATCGGCCCGAACACCATCGAGCGCAGCAGGCTCAGCGGCATGTCGCGGCGCACCTGCCCGGCCGCCTGGCCGCGCGCGAGCACGTCCATCAGCGGCGCCGTGTAGCGGCGCTGCAGTGCGGTGAGCTCGTCGCTCAGCGCATGCTGCTTCGCACGTCCCTCCGACAGCACCAGCGCGCACAGCCCCGTGCCGTTCACGAGCATCAGCCGCAAGTGCGTGCGCACGATGAACGCGAACTGCTGTTGCACCGGCGCGTCCTGCGGCATCCCGAGTTCGAACGCGGCAATGATTTCGTCATACCAGTCGGCGATCACACGCGCGCACAGCTCGCGCTTGCCGCGGAAGTAGCTGAACACCGTCGCCTCCGACACGCCGACGCGCTGCGCGATCTCGGCGGCCGTCGCATGCTCGTAGCCCTTTTCGGCGAACACTTCGCGGCCGGCGCGCAGGATGTCCTGCACGCGCTGCTGGGACTTGCGCCCGGCGGGGGCGCGCGACGGCTCGGCGCGATCGGCTTTGGCGGTGGCGGTCATGGTGTCGGCGGTAGCGGCTGTCATCTCGCAATGATATCTGAGTGTCACTCAAAAAACTATTGACGGCAAGCCGGACGAGGCGCGAAACTGTGCAAAATTTCCGCTGTATTGGCTTAATGAATCGACGCATTGATCCGATTTGAGCGAAACTCAGAAATCGGCGCGTGCGACCCACTTTCTGGAGACGGAGGAGACATGATCAACCTGCCCGGTGTGCAATTCATGCTCGGTGAGGACATCGAGATGCTGCGCGACGCCGTCGCGACGTTCGCGGCGAAGGAAATCACGCCGCGCGCGGCGGAGGTCGACCGCACCGACCAGTTTCCGATGGATCTGTGGAAGAAGTTCGGCGATCTCGGCGTGCTCGGCATGACGGTCGCCGAGGAATACGGCGGCGCGAACATGGGCTACACCGCGCACATGGTCGCGATGGAGGAGATCTCGCGCGCATCGGCATCGATCGGCCTGTCGTACGGCGCGCACTCGAACCTGTGCGTGAACCAGATCCACCGCAACGGCACCGACGCGCAGAAGCAGAAGTACCTGCCGAAGCTCGTGTCGGGCGAACACATCGGCGCGCTCGCGATGAGCGAGCCGAACGCGGGCTCCGACGTCGTCAGCATGAAGCTGCGTGCGGACAAGCGCGGCGACCGTTACGTGCTCAACGGCACGAAGATGTGGATCACCAACGGCCCCGACTGCGACACGCTCGTCGTCTACGCGAAGACGGACCTCGACGCCGGCCCGCGCGGCATTACCGCATTCATCGTCGAGAAGGGGATGAAGGGCTTCTCGGTCGCGCAGAAGCTCGACAAGCTCGGCATGCGCGGGTCGCACACGGGCGAACTCGTGTTCCAGGACGTCGAGGTGCCGGAGGAGAACATCCTCGGCCAGCTCAACGGCGGCGTGAAGGTGCTGATGAGCGGCCTCGACTACGAACGCGCGGTGCTGTCGGGCGGCCCGACGGGCATCATGGCCGCGTGTCTCGACGCGGTGGTGCCGTATATCCACGACCGCAAGCAGTTCGGCCAGTCGATCGGCGAATTCCAGCTGATCCAGGGCAAGGTCGCCGACATGTACACCACGTTCCAGGCGTGCCGCGCGTACCTGTACGCGGTCGGCCGCCATCTCGACTCGGCGGGCAGCGACCACATCCGCCAGGTGCGCAAGGACTGCGCGGGCGTGATCCTCTACACGGCAGAGAAGGCGACGTGGATGGCCGGCGAGGCGATCCAGATCCTCGGCGGCAACGGCTACATCAACGAATACCCGGTCGGCCGTCTGTGGCGCGACGCGAAGCTCTACGAGATCGGCGCCGGCACGAGCGAGATCCGCCGGATGCTGATCGGCCGCGAGCTGTTCGCGGAAACGATGTAACGCCCCACGTCACGCGAACGGAGCCCCGTCGATGCCGATCATCGAATCGAAACTGAACCCGCGTTCGGAAGAATTCCGCGCGAACGCCGCGGCGCTGGAGGCGGTCGTCGCCGACCTGCGCGCGAAGATCGAACAGCTCGCGCAAGGCGGCGGCCCGGCCGCGCGCGACAAGCACCTGTCGCGCGGCAAGCTGCTGCCGCGCGACCGCATCGCGCAACTGCTCGATCCGGGTGCGCCGTTCCTCGAGCTGTCGCAGCTCGCCGCGAACGGCATGTACAACGACGACGCGCCGGGCGCGGGCGTGATCACCGGCATCGGCCGGATCGCAGGCCGCGAGTGCGTGATCGTGTGCAACGACGCGACGGTCAAGGGCGGCACCTACTACCCGATGACCGTGAAGAAGCACGTGCGCGCGCAGGAAATCGCCGCGGAAAACCGGCTGCCGTGCGTGTATCTCGTCGATTCGGGCGGCGCGAACCTGCCGAACCAGGACGACGTGTTTCCCGATCGCGACCACTTCGGCCGCATCTTCTTCAACCAGGCGACGATGTCCGCCGCGGGGATCGCGCAGATCGCGGTCGTGATGGGCTCGTGCACGGCGGGCGGCGCGTATGTGCCGGCGATGAGCGACGAGTCGATCATCGTGAAGAACCAGGGCACGATTTTCCTCGGCGGCCCGCCGCTCGTGAAGGCCGCGACCGGCGAGGAAGTGAGCGCCGAGGACCTCGGCGGCGGCGACGTGCACACGCGCCTGTCGGGCGTGGCCGACCACCTCGCGCAGAACGACGCGCATGCGCTGTCGATCGCGCGCAACATCGTCGGTCACCTCGCGCCGAAGATCGCGTCGCCGGTGGCGCTGCGCGAACCGAAGCCGCCGCGCTACGACGCGAAAAGCCTGTACGGCGTGATCCCGGTCGACACGCGCAAGCCGTTCGACGTGCGCGAGGTGATCGCGCGCATCGTCGATGATTCGGAGTTCGACGAATTCAAGGCGCGCTTCGGCACGACGCTCGTCACGGGCTTCGCGCACATCTGGGGCCATCCGGTCGGGATCGTCGCGAACAACGGCATCCTGTTCTCCGAATCGGCCGTGAAGGGCGCGCATTTCATCGAGCTGTGCTGCCAGCGCAAGATTCCGCTCGTGTTCCTGCAGAACATCACGGGCTTCATGGTTGGCCGCAAGTACGAGAACGAAGGCATCGCACGTCATGGCGCGAAGATGGTCACGGCCGTGTCGAACGCGAAGGTGCCGAAGTTCACGGTGATCATCGGCGGCTCGTTCGGCGCCGGCAACTACGGGATGTGCGGCCGTGCGTTCGGCCCGCGTTTCCTGTGGATGTGGCCGAACGCGCGGATCTCGGTGATGGGCGGCGAGCAGGCCGCGTCGGTGCTCGCGACCGTGCGCCGCGACGGCATCGAGGCAAAGGGCGGCGCGTGGTCGGCCGAGGACGAAGAGGCATTCAAGCAGCCGATCCGCGACCAGTACGAGCGCCAGGGGCATCCGTACTACGCGAGTGCGCGCTTGTGGGACGACGGCGTGATCGACCCCGCGCAGACGCGCGACGTGCTGGGCCTCGGCCTCGCCGCGTCGATGAACGCGCCGATCGACGACACGCGCTTCGGCGTGTTCCGCATGTAACGGCCGGGAGGGCTGACCGATGCGATACGAAACGATCAAGGTAAGCGAAGCCGGCCGCGTGGCAACCGTCACGCTCGCGCGGCCCGACGTGCGCAACGCGTTCAACGAGACGACGATCGCCGAGCTGACCACCGCGTTCGAGTGGCTCGACGCGCACGCCGGCGTGCGTGCGATCGTGCTCGCCGCGGAAGGCGCGGCGTTCTGCGCGGGCGCGGACCTGAACTGGATGAAGAAGATGGCCGGTTACTCGGACGACGAGAACCGCGCCGACGCGCGCAAGCTCGCGCGCATGCTCGAGGCGATCCATCGCTGCGGCAAGCCGGTGATCGCGCGCGTGCACGGCGATGCGTATGCGGGCGGCGTGGGTCTCGTCGCGGCGGCCGACATCGCGATTGCCGCCGACGGCGTGAAGTTCTGCCTGTCCGAAGCGCGGCTCGGGCTGATTCCCGCGACGATCGCGCCGTACGTCGTGCGGGCGATGGGCGAGCGCGCGGCACGCCGCTACTTCACGACGGCCGAGGTGTTCGACAGTGCGCGCGCCGCGTCGCTCGGCTTCATTCACGACGCAGTGCCGCCCGATGCGCTCGACGAAACGGTCGCGAAGCTGGCCGCGACGCTCGTCGCGAACGGCCCCGACGCCGTGCAGGCGTGCAAGCGGCTCGTCGCCGACGTGGCCGGCCGGCCGCTCGACGCGACGCTGATCGAGCAGACGGCCGACTGGATCGCGCGCACCCGCGCCGGCGCGGAAGCGCGCGAAGGGATCGCGTCCTTCCTCGAGAAACGCACGCCTTCGTGGCGTGAATGACGGCGTGCCCCTAACTTTCCGGACGACATCGAAGCCATGTTCGACAAGATTCTGATCGCCAACCGCGGTGAAATCGCCTGCCGCGTCGCCGCGACGTGCAAACGTCTCGGGATCGCGAGCGTCGCCGTCTATTCCGACGCGGACGCGAACGCGAAGCACGTCGCCGCATGCGACGAAGCCGTGCACATCGGCGGCGCGGCGGCCGCGGACAGCTACCTGCGCATCGAGCGCATCATCGAGGCCGCGCGCGCGACCGGTGCGCAGGCCATCCATCCGGGCTACGGCTTCCTGTCGGAGAACGAGGATTTCGCGCATGCCTGCGAGGCGGCCGGCATCGCGTTCATCGGGCCGCCGGTCGACGCGATCGCGGCGATGGGCTCGAAGGCTGCCGCCAAGGCGCTGATGCACGCGGCCGCGGTACCGCTCGTGCCCGGCTATCACGGCGACGACCAGGACGCGGCGAACCTGCATCTCGAAGCCGACGAGATCGGCTACCCGGTGCTGCTGAAGGCGAGCGCGGGCGGCGGCGGCAAGGGCATGCGCGTGGTCGAGCGCTCCGAGGACTTCCCGGCGGCGCTCGCGTCGTGCCAGCGCGAGGCCGCGAGCAGCTTCGGCAACGACCGCGTGCTGATCGAGAAATACCTGACGCGCCCGCGTCACGTCGAAGTGCAGGTGTTCGGCGACACGCACGGCAACACCGTCTACCTGTTCGATCGCGACTGTTCGGTGCAGCGTCGTCACCAGAAGGTGCTCGAGGAAGCGCCGGCGCCGGGGCTGCATGAAGACGTGCGCCAGGCGATGGGCGAGGCGGCCGTCGCGGCCGCGCGCGCGGTGAATTACGTCGGTGCGGGCACCGTCGAGTTCATCATGACGGGCGAAGCGTTCTACTTCATGGAAATGAACACGCGCCTGCAGGTCGAGCATCCGGTCACCGAGATGGTCACGGGGCTCGATCTCGTCGAATGGCAGCTGCGCGTCGCAGCGGGCGAGCCGCTGCCGCTGAAGCAGGACGAACTGCGCGTGCAGGGTCATGCGATCGAGGCGCGTCTTTACGCGGAGAATCCGGCGCGCGGCTTCCTGCCGTCCACCGGCACGCTGAAGCACCTGCGGCTGCCGGAAGGCGTCGAGTTCGCGATCGGCGCGCCGGTGCGTGTCGACAGCGGCGTGCGCGAGGGCGACGCGATCACGCCGTTCTACGATCCGATGATCGCGAAGCTGATCGTGCACGGCGCGGACCGCGCGGAAGCGCTCGGCCGGATGCTGCGCGCGCTGCGGGCCTGCGAGGTGGTGGGTCTGCACACGAATGCCGCGTTCCTGCAGCGGATCGTCACCTGCGAGCCGTTTGCGAGCGCCGATCTCGACACGGGCCTGATCGAGCGCAACCACGATGCGCTGTTCGCGCCGCAACAGCCGCCGCGCGCGACGCTCGCGCTGGCCTGCGCGGCACTGCTCGCGCGCGAACGCGGCGCGGCCTCGCGGGAAGGCGTGTCGCCGTGGGGCGCGCTGCCGGACTGGCGGCTGAACGGCGGCTATCGCCGCACGCTCGAATGGCATGCGCCCGATCGCGAAGCGGACGTGACGGTCACCTACGAGGACGACGGCGGCAGCACGCGCCTCGCCACCGGCGACGCGGCCGCGCAGCCGTTCGCATGGTCGCGCGGCGCGACGCCGCTCGACTTCGACGTGACGCTCGACGGCGTGCGCAGCAGCGGCCGCGTGTATGCGGACGGCGACAGTTTCCACGTGTTCACGCAGGGTGTCGCCGAGACCTTCGAATGGCGCAACGTGCTCGCGCACGCGGGCGATGCCGAGCATGGCGGCGGCCGCCTCACTGCGCCGATGCCCGGCAAGGTGATCGCGGTGCTGGTCGAGCCGGGCCAGAAGGTCGAGGCCGGCACGCCGCTGATCGTGCTGGAGGCGATGAAGATGGAGCACACGATCGGCGCGCCCGGCGCGGGTGTGGTCGCGGAAGTGCTGTACGGCGTCGGCGACCAGGTCGCCGATGGCGCGCAGTTGCTGATGATGGCGGAAGGCTGATCGCGGCGTGTGCCGCGCACGGGCCGGCGTGGCGCCTCGCGGCGCGGCGCCGGCCTCGTCGCATTTCGCATCCGGCCGTCGGCGATGGCGCGCATGGCCAGGCCCGCACGGTGCGGACGACGGCTCTCGGCCGCATCGCGTATGACCATGCCTGACAGTCTGGCGGCCGGCGCTCCGCTAGACTGGCGGATTGCTCACGTGGCCATTGCCGTGAGCTACACTGCATCCATTCAATCACGCCCCCCGCCGACGAGATGAAGTCTCCTGCCCTGAACGGCCTGCGCATCGGTATCACGATCGGCCTGCGCGCCCCCGACGAAAGCCTGTGGATCAACGGCATCAAGCAGAACGCGTTGTTTCTCGCGAAGTTGTTGATGGCGTCGCCGCATGGGTATCGCGTGACGCTGGTCAACACGACCGACGTGGCGCTTACCGACGCGCTGCCTTGGGATCGCCGCGTATACGACACGCGCGCGTTCGCCGACATGAAGGATGCCCTCGACGTGGTGATCGAGCTGGGCGGTCAGATCGACGGCGAGCAGACGGCCTACCTGAAGGCGCGCGGCGCGAAGATCGTCAGCTACTGCTGCGGCTTCGAGTACATCACCTCGATGGAATCGATACTGTTCGGCCGCCGCATGTGGGATTCGCTGTTCATCAACCGCGGCTACGACGAATTGTGGGCCATTCCGCAGATCGCGGAGTCGTCGCTGCCGTTCCTGCAGTCGCTGCGCCGTTGCCCGGGGCGCGTCGTGCCGTTCGTGTGGGACCCGATGTGTCTGGAGGCGCGTGCGCAATCGCTGCCGGAGCGTGGCGAATACCGGCCGCGCAGCGAACCGGGCAAGCGGCTGACGGTGATGGAGCCGAACCACAACGTCGTGAAGTTCTGCATGTATCCGATGCTGATCATCGACGAGGCGTATCGCCGCGATCCCGACGCGATCTGCTTCACGCACGTGACGAACGCCGATCGCCTCGCGCACAACAGCCCCGAGTTCGTGACGCTGATGAACTACCTGGACATCGTGCGCGCGGGCAAGGCGAGCTTCGTCGGGCGTTTCGACACGCCGTTGTTCCTGGCCGACATGACCGACATCGTCGTGTCGCATCAATGGGCGAACCCGCTCAACTATTTCTATTTCGACGTGTGCTGGCAGGGTTATCCGCTCGTGCACAACGCGAGCCTCGTGCCGGACCTCGGCTACTACTATCCTGGCAACGACGTGCAGAAGGGCACCGAGGCGCTGCTGCACGTGCTGCATACGCACGACGACGACTGGCAAGGGTATGCGCGGCGGCAGCGCGAGATCCTGCGCCGCTATACGTCGGCGAACCCCGCCCTCGTCGCCGACTACGACGCGCTGCTCGCGAACCTGATCGGCGCGACCGCGGCATAAGGCTGCACGACGCGGCACGCGCCGCCGCCTGCGGCCCGCGGCCCGCGGCCCGCGGCCGCATTCGATCGCGATTTGCGCGATCGAATGCGGTCGGCTTGATCCCGCCGCATGCCGTCAACGGGTTGTCCCGGGTTAATGTCTGAAGAAATGAGCCGTTAAAAAAGAAACCGCCGAACCGGGGAGATTCGACGGTTTTTGAAGGCACGAATTTGACGGCTCCGAGGGAAGTCCGTCAAAAATAATTTTATAGGTTAACTAGTCGGAAAGATTGTTAAATATCTTTCGATGGATGGTTGCCGTATAATTCGACTTAATTATTGTCGTTCAAGTCAGTCGGATTATCATTCAAATATTTTCAATATCGTTTGAAACGGCAAAATTGAATTCTGTGGAGACCGAATGCGTCGTCGCAACGCAATGGCTGCACGGTTTGCCAGCGGCTGCGAGGAATCCGGCCGTCGGGTCCGGGTAGCGTTTCGCTGGCGCGCATTTGTCATATGATATTTCAAACATCCGATTTTTGAAACGGGCCTTGCGATAAATTGATTCACCCGAAGATGTTCGGGTGGGGCAAATAACCAGTATCGATCGGAGTATCGTCGACGTTTTTGTGTAACCTGTCGCACTGTTGTCGATGTGCGCGTGTGGTGTATTTTCGGTGTTTGAATATCATTGACAATATCTGATTTGACGGCACGCCGGAATAAAAAGTACGCTCCCGAAAAAGATCGAAAAAGAGGTTGGGCCGGGTAGGCGGTGGTGCGCGTCGTGGTCGGCTCGCGCCACATGTATCGAGAGCGCGGGCCGTCATCGGCGGTCCGACAATTGCCGGAGCGCCGGATGAATGCGGTCGAACCTCGCCTGGAGGCGAACAGCGTAGCGAATCGGGACGAGATCGATCTCGTATTCGGCGCGCCTGACGATCACCCCGACCTTGCGTCGGTACGCAGTTTCGTCGAAAGCCGGCTCGGATTCGCGCGAGAGCCGGTTTGCCGCGCGGATTTGTCGGGCGGCGTGCTGTATCACGAATGCCTCGCGCGGCTGCGCTGGGGCGCGCGCGATGTCTTGCCGCCGCTCGCGTTCCTGCCGCGCCTCGAATCGCTCGGGCTGATGCGCTGGTTCGACCGGCTCGTGGTGGGCCGGACGATCGACGCGCTGCGCGCCGATCCGAAGGCCGTGTACGGCTGCAACGTCACGGCGACGAGCGCGGTCGTGGACGACGCGTGGCTCGCCCTGTTCAGGCGGCTCGAGCGCGAGCCGTCGGTCGCGGCGCGGCTGGTCGTCGAAATCACCGAGACGGGGCCGCTGAACCCCGTCGCGGGCCGGTCGTTCGTGAACCGGTTTCGCCAGGCCGGGTGCCGCGTCGCGATCGACGATTTCGGCGTCGGCTTCAGCGCGCTGAACAACCTGGTGGTCGGCAACCCCGACATCGTGAAGCTCGACAGGTCGGTCCTGTCGCTGATCAAGCGCAACGCGATCGGGCGCTACCAGTTTCGCCGGCTGATCGCGTTCGCGCACGAAAGCGCGCGGCACGTCGTCGTCGAAGGCGTGGAGAACGAGATCGACCGGCAGATCATCCTGGATTCCGGCGTCTCATGGGCGCAGGGCATCCGCTTTACATGGCGGTCACCGGCCGCCGCATGACGCTGCGGCGCGGGCGCGGCGCGCCGGCATCGGACAACGAAGAATTGAATAGGGGCGTGGGCATGGCGGCGACGAAGAAGGCCGGGCACGGAACGGGCACGCAGGCGGCCGATGCGCGCGAGCTCGTCGCGATCGCCGAACTGGCCGAGATGCTGGAGCAACTCGGCGCCGACACGATTGACGCGACCGTTGCACCGGTCGACGTCATGCCGTTTCTCGACGGCCTGAAGGACGTCTCGCAACACATTCACCGGATGAAACCGCTCGATGCCGACGGTCGCGAGCGCGCGGCGCGACACTATTTCGCCGGTGTGTTCGCGGGCGCTTGCGGCGACGATTCGGCGATCGCGTGCGGCGTATCGGGCAGCCTGGCGCAACAGGCCGGCGATGTCGGCCCCGCGGCGGCACGTTGTTTCGCGAGGCTTGCGCGCATCGGCCGGCGACATGGCCGTGCGTTCGCCGAGCGACGCGGGCAGCGCGTGCCGGCTTGACGCCGGTTCGTGCATCACGTCCTCGTCAGGTTCTCGTCACGCTCCTCAGGAGTACTACCGCTTGCGTCGCGCGGCAAGGTCACTCGTCAATCCTTCCCGAAGCCACCCAGGACGAGCGCCAGCGCGCGGTCGACCGCATCGTCCCAGCGGCCCGGATGCGCGGCGCGCACGATCCGGATGCCCGGGTACAGCGCGGTACGCGAGCCGGTTTCCCAGCGCGCATCGGCTTTCGGGCTCAGCAGCAGGACGGCCGGCACACCTAGCGCGCCGGCCAGGTGGATGTGCGCGGTGCAGGTGGTGACCACGGCGTCCATCGCGAGCATCAGTGCGGCCAGATCGCTGAAATCGCCGATCGCGTGATGCGGGAACGTGACCGCCAGATCCGACGGCTCGGACTGCGCGGCGATGTCGCGGTTGATGCAGTACGCGGCATGGCCGCGCAGCCGCGCGAGCGGCGCGAGGTCGCGCAGGCTGGCCGCGCGCAGGAAGCGCGCATCGCTTTCGTCGCGGCCGCGCCAGTTGAGGCCGATGCGGCGCGTGCCCGGTGCGCTGCCATCGCGCGCGACGCGTTCGCGCCATGCCGCCGCCCGTTCGGGCGGGCACGACAGGTAGGCGGCCGGCGCACCGGCCGGTGCCGGCGCGTAGCCGAACTGCGCGGCCAGCACCAGGAACGAACACCAGTAGTCGTGAGCGATCTGCGACGTGTCGACCCACGCGCCGTGTGCGGCGACGACTTCGATGCGCGGGAACGTATGGCGCATCAGGTCGGCCAGCGCGGCGGGGACGATGACCGTCACCGCCACGCCGTCGAGCGCGTCGAGCGCATGCAGGTAGCGCGCGTACTGGAGCTGGTCGCCGACCCCGCCGTAGCTGATCACGAGCAGCCGCTTGCCGTGCAGCGGCTGGCCGTCGTAGAGCCGTTCCGTCGGCAGCCCGAACCGTGCGGCCGTGAGCACGTTCTCGCTGGCGATGGTCGCGCGCGCGGCTTCGTCGCGCCGGCCGGCACGCAGCAGGAGCGCCGAGCGCGCGAGTTCGACGCGCCCGCGCAGCGCGTCGGGCAGCGCGGCCGGTTCGCCGATGCGTTCGAGTGCCGCGAGCCCGGCATCGGGCGCGCCGGCGAAGCCGTAGCACGACGCGAGCTGGAACGCGATCGCATCGTCGTCGAGGCCCCGGCCGCGCGCGCACAGCCAGCGGGCGATCGCGTGGCCCCATTCGCAGCGGGATTCGTGGTCGAGCGCGCAGTTCCAGTGCGTTTCGGGCGCGTCGTCGGTCTCGGCTGACACGGCGGCATTCGCGTCATCGTCTGCGCGGGCGGATACGCGGCCGACGGGCTCGCCCGAGATGAACAGGCGTTGCCGGTCCCAGCGCGGGTTCGGCACGCACAACAGATTCGGCCCGTCGAACCGGTAGAACGTGTAATCGAGGCCGGCGAACGTATCGATGACGCGTGCGTCATCCGCGTTCCGGCAGGCGATCCAGCACCACGGCAGATGCGTTTCGATCAGCAGGCGCGCGCCGTGCAGCGCGTCGATCTCCATCCCGTCGATGTCGAGCTTCAGGAAATCGAGGCGCGGCAGGCCGAGCGAATCGAGCCTGACGGTCGGGGCGGGCGTGCCGTCGGCCGCGTGCGCGTCGACGCGTGCGGCCGGTTCGGCGCCGGCGGGGTGCCCGCCGTCTGCGTCGGGCACCGTCATCGTGCCGTTGCGGCTCGCGAGCCCCATGTTCAGCAGATGAAGGTTGTCGAGCTGGTTGAGCGCGACGGTGCCACCGAGCGCATGGAACAGCGTGCGCCGCGGCTCGAACGCATGGACGTGGCCGCCGCGATCGCGCAAGCGCTGCGCGATCGGCACGCAGACGAGTCCCGCATTGGCCCCGCCGTCCACCGCGAGCGCGCCGTCGGGCAACTGGTCGATCACCTGCATGATCGTGTCGAGCTCGCCCTGGTTGTGCGGCCGGCCGGTCTCGAGCAGCGCGTCGGCCTGCCGCGTGCTATGCCGGTCGATGACGAACGGGCCGTGGATCGAATCGATCACGACGAAGTGGCGGACGGTGTGCTTCATGAACGGAGGGCGAACGGGCGCGGTCAGCCGAGCGCGCGCCCGGCGAACAGGCGCTGGATCTGCCCGGAATACGCGCGGACGTTGTGGTCGGCGAGCGTGTCGACCTGCTGCAGGCAGCGGCGGGCCGCTGCCGCGTAGTCGTCGAGCCGCGCGTCGTGCGTCTGCGCGGCGGTCGCGATCGCGCGTGCCGCGTCGAAGATCTCGAAGTCCGGGTAGTAATAGCCGACGTCGCGCAGGAACGGCGAGTTGTGCACGAGCGGATAGTTGCCGTACAGCGCGTCGTACAGCAGGTAGTTCAGGCCGTTTTCCCAATGGTGCGACACGACGATGTCGGTGTGATGCGCGGCCCACGCGACGAACGGCGCGCGCACGTCGGCCGTCGCCTTGCCGTCGCGCACCATCTCGAGCCCGAGCGCGAGATGCTTGAAGGCGACGTTTTCCTTCTTGTCGAACGTGTTGGTCATGTACACGTGTTCGACGAGCTCCGGATGCTCGACATAGCACGCGTTCGCGGCCAGCATCGGCACGATCGAACTCTTCACGACGTTCAGGTTCGGCTCGAAGAACGCGATGCGCTTGGCCGGACCGTGGTTGCGGTAGCCGAAGCGCGCCTTCAGCTCGGGGTCGGCGTCGAGGCTGCGTTCGATGAAGTACGGCGACCAGATGTGCGGCAGCTCGATCACCGGCGCGCGATATACGGCCTGGAAGTAGGCCGCGCACGTGTGCATGTGCTGCGGGTTGGTCCAGATCTCGTCGAACTGCACGCGGTTCGGGTTCGGCCGCCAGTTGTTCTTCTCGAAATTGATCGTCTCGACCGCGATCACGTAGTCGTTGCCGAAGCGGTACGACACGCACTTGCCGCCGCGCCGGCGCACCGCGTCCGTGTGCGACGGGTCGACGAACGCGTTCATCTCGATCAGCAGGTCGGTCTGGTGGACGATCGCCGACAGCGGGCGCAGCGCGTCGCCGAACGCGTCCATCATCAGCGCCTGCGGGTAGTCGGCGATGCCGTCGTCGTGCGCGAGCCACACTTCGCCGATCAGCGGCGAGCGTTTCAGCAGCATGTACAGGTACACGCAATGCTGGTTCGCGCCGTTGTACCAGATCGACTGCGTCGCGTCGCGCTGCACGTTCATCGTAATCGCGACATTGATTTTCATCGGCGGCTCCGGGCGGACGGTGCGCGGTTCAAGGCGTGTAGTTCTGCGACTGGCGCGGCACGTAGCCGGTCAGGTGCCAGAGGCCGTCGTCGTCGAGGCGAAAGCTCAGCTTTTCGTATACGGTCGTCCCGGTCGTGAGCGTCGTCGCATAGTCGACATTCGCATAAAGGCCGTCGGGCATCGACGATGAATTCGTGTAGCGAATCCGCGTGATCTGCGCCCAGCCGCGATGGCTGACCATGCCGACCGACTGGCGCGCGCGCTGCATGTCCGCCGCGAACTGGTCCTGCTTGATGCGCGCCTTCACGAACCCGGCGGAGCCGGTCCACACCGCGCCGTACTGACCGGCGTCGAGCTGTTTGAAGACTGCATCTGCATCGCGCAGCAGCGCGTCCGCCGATTCGTCGCCGGATTGCGCATGTGCGCCGATCGCGATCGAGGCGACGGCGCAGCCGATCAGCCATTTCGTGCGGGAGAGAGGCGGGTGTGCGTTCATGTCGGAGTCCGGAGAAGGTGGCGCGTCAAGCGTCGCGATAGAGCGACGCGATCGCGTCGGAATACGCGGCGACGTTGTCGGGGTTGTAGATGCTGACCGAGTCGAGCACGTGCTTCGATTGCTCGCGGTATGCATCGAGATTCGCGTCGTGTTCGGCAAATGCCCGCAGCAGCGCGCGGCCGCCGGCCTGGCAGTCGAAGTCCGGATAGAAATACCCGGCCTTGCCGAGGAACGGCGAGTTGTGGATCAGCGGATAGTCGCCGTACAGCAGTTCGTAGTACAGGTAGTTCTGCGCGTTTTCCCACGTGTGCGACACCACCGCGTCGCCGTAGGCGGCCATGAACTCGTACACCGCGTAGCGGCTTTCGAACGTCGTGATCCCGTGGTTCACGATGTCGAGACTCTTCGCGAAATGAACGAACGTCGTATGTTCCTTCAGGTGCAGCGTATTGCACACGCGCACGAATTCGACGAAATCGGGCTTCGCGCGATACGCTTCCTCGGTCACCAGCATCGGGATGATGCTCGTCTTCACCATGCAGATGTTCGGCTCGAACATCGTCACGCGCCAGCGCGGCTTGCCGGGCTGATAGCCGAACGACAAACCGGCGCCGAGCGTCGCGCGTGCCTTGTCGAACAGCATCGGATGCCAGATGTGCGGGACGATCGTCACCGGCGCGCGCAGGCCCGTCTGGTAATAGTGCAGGCACGAGCGCTCGAATTCCGGAATCGTCCAGACCGCGTCGTACGGCGCGCCCGAGAACAGGAAGCCCGACGGCTTGTCGAACATCGCGCGTTCGATGTCGATCACGTAGTCGTTGCCGACCCGCATCGTGACGACCTTGCCGCCGCGGTCGCGGAACGCTCGCAGGTAGTCGGCGCCGAACTGCGCGCTCATTTCGATCAGCACGTCGCAGCGCTCGAGCGCTTCGTCCATCGACAGCAGCGGCACGTCCCATTCGCCGAGCATCATCTGCGGATCGGCGAGCTGTTCGCCGCCGTTCACCATCACGGCTTCCGCGACGAGCGGCGACTGGCGCAGCAACAGGATCAGCAGCAGGCAGTTCTGGAAGATGCCGTTTTCCCACAGCGACTGGCCGGCGCCGCGCACGAACAGCGACACGCCGACGACGAGACGCTTGCCCTCGCCGGGCGCTTGACGGGCATTGGAGTCCGACATGCGTATTCTCCGGTTCAGGCGACCAGACGCGAGACGAACGCGTCGAGGTTCGCGGGGTTGTCGATCGAGACCGACCGCAGCAGCCGGTCGGCTTTCGCGCGGTAGTCGTCGAGCTGCTCGTCGTGATGCAGCCAGGCATCGAGCAGCACGCGGCCGCCCGCGGCGGAATCGAAGTCCGGGTAGTAGTAGCCTGCGTCGCCGATCAGCGTCGAGTTGTGGATCAGCGGATAGCCGCCGTACAGCACGTCGTAGTACAGATAGTTCTGCGCGTTTTCCCAGTGGTGGGACACGACGGCGTCCGCATGGCGCGCCATGAAGCCCGGCAGGTCGATGCGCGGCTCGAACGTCGCCTTGTGCTGGCGCACGAGGTCGAGGCTGTTCGCGAAGTGCAAGAAGGTCGGATGGGCCTTCATGTGCATCGAGTTGACGACGAACAGATGCTGCACGGCGTCCGGATGCGCGCGGTAGAGCTCGTCGCACGCGAGCATCGGGTAGTGGCAGGACTTCACGACCGAGATGTTCGGCTCGAGCGTGGCGAGATTCCACGGGCGACGGCCGGGCCGATAGCCGAACATCAGGCCTTCGCTCGCCAGCGCGGCGATGCGGCGATCGAGGAAGTACGGCGACCAGATATGCGGCATCAGGTGCACCGGCGCGCGCAACAGGGTTTGCAGCATCGGTGCGCCGGTCTTCTCGTACTGCGGCAGCAGCCATACTTCGTCGAACGGCGTGTCGTTGAAGATGTGCCCCGACGGCTTGCCGAAGATCGGTGTTTCACCCAGGCCGGCGTAGACGTGTCCGCAGAAGAAGGCGACGAGTTTCTTGCCGAGCGCCTTCATGTGCCTGCGCCATTCGAGCGGCAATTGCGCGCCCATCTCGATCACGACGTCGAGGTCGTGCGTGACGTCGGAAGGCTTCACGAGCGGCACGTCGAGGCCGTCGAGATCGAGCCCGGCCGGAAACGCGTTGGCGTCGCCGCCGTTCAGGAAATAGACGGGGCCGACGCGATCGGAGCGCTTGAGCATCATCGCGAGGAACGCGATGTTCTGGTGAATGCCGTTTTCCCAGATCGCCTGGCCGTCCCGCGCAAACAGCGAGATGCCGACGGCCGGCCGTTGCTTGCGGGTGCCGCCCGAGGCGGCTTGATTGATGTCCGTCACCGGTTGGTTTCCTCTGCGGCGTCGTGCGTTCGGCCGTGGCCGCGAAACGGCGCGCCGTGGATTGTCGTGGTTGTGTTCGCGCCGGCGCGCGCCGGAATATGAGTCGAGCGGCGCGGATCGCGGGGCGGCCGCCGGATTCCGGTGTGTCGTCGGGCGGGTCACGGCGCGCGACGCGGGCGGAACGCCTCGGCAGCTGTCTGCGGCGATTGTGGCACGGAAGGCGCCGTTTTGTGGAGGGGGCCTGACGAACTTTGACATAGCCGCCCGCGCGGGAGCCGGGGCCCCGGCGAAGCGGGGTCGGTGCGGTCGGGTGGGGTGGCCGCCGGGGCGGCTGCGCGTTGCCGGTCGAGGCCGTCGCGTGCGGGCGCGGGGTGCGCCGGGGCCGCGACGGCCGGCTGCTCAGCGCTGCAGCGAGATCTCGACGCGGCGGTTGCTCGCGCGGCCTTCGGCCGTCGCGTTGGACGCGACCGGATCGGCACTGCCGCGGCCCGTGACCGACACGGCCTGCGCTTTCAGTCCGTGTGCCTTCAGGTAGCTTGCGACGGTTTCCGCGCGGCGCTTCGACAGCGCGAGATTGGCGGCGTCGTTGCCGACCGAATCCGTATGGCCGGTGACCGTCACCTGCGTGTACGTGCGGTCTTCGCGTTCGTTCAGCAGCTTGTCGAGCGACGCGCGCGCGGCCGGCGTGAGCGTGGCCAGGCCCGTCGCGAACAGCGCGTCGCCCGCGAGGTTGACGTGTTCGACCGCGGCGGGCGCGGGGGCCGGCTCCGCCGCAGCTTGGGCCGGCGCGGCGCCGCACTGGAACACCAGCGTCGCGGGATCGGAATTGTCGCGCAGCGCGCGGGCGGAATCGACGACGCGCACCGGCTGGTCGCCGCAGATCTTGCGGGCGGCCTTCATGCAGGTCTGCGGACCGGACAGCAGGCCGTGGCAGTCCACCTGGAAGGTGCGCACGCCGTCGCGCGGCTGCAGTTCGGAGGCGCTGAAGGTCGGGCCGGATGCGGTCGAGCACGCGGCGAGGGCCAGCGCGGAAAGCGCGAGCGCAAGAGCGAGTTTGTTCACGGTTACGTCCTCAATACTTGGGTTGACTGAAGCCCGCCGCGCGTTGCGCGGCGGGCTCGTCCTGCCGTCGGGGCCCCCTGGCGCCGCCGGCTCGCGAGCCGGCGGCGTGGCGGCGCGACGGGTTACTTCCACTGGTACAGCATGCCGGCGCCGATCACCTTCTGACCGCCGCTGAAGCCGCCGTTGATCGACGCCTTCAGGTTCTCCGTGATGCGCGCCTGCATGTTGACCGCCATCGCCTTCTGGCCGAGGAAGGTCGACGTGCCGATACCCATCCCGAAGTTGGCGTCGCGATCGAGCTGCGGGATCGACGCCATCGCGCCGACGGCCGCGATACCCTGCTTCGCCATCTGGTCGGTCTGCTGCAGTTGCGAACCCAGCGCGTTGATCTGCCCTTGCTGGCCGGACAAGGCGGTCGACAGCGTCGTCTGCACCTGCGTCAGCTGGTTCACGTTCACCGCGTCGGTGCCTTGCGTACCCGGCGCGACGTTCGTGATCTGGCGCTGCTGCGTGTCGCTGCCGACCGACACCACGTTCGAGCGACCGCCGTCGTTCGAATTCGCGCCGATCGCCACCGAGTTCGAGCCGGCGGTGACGGTCGGCCGGTCGGTACCGGTGCCGTTCATGTCGGCCGCGATGGCGGTGTTGTTCGTCGCACGCGTCGTGTTGTTGTTGATCGTGGTCGACAACTGGTTCACCTGATCGCCGAGGTTCGTCACGCCGGTCGACAGCGAAGCCACCGTGCTGTTCGTCGTGCTCAGGCCGGTCGACAGCGAGCCGATGCCGGTCGACGTCGACGTGGACAGCGACGTCAGGTTGCTGTTCGTCGAGCTGAGGCCCGTCGACAGCGAGTTGATCGCCGTCGAGGTCGACGTGGACAACGACGTGAGATTGCTGTTCGTCGAGCTGAGGCCCGTGGACAGCGAACCGATGCCGGTCGACAGCGACGCGATGTTCGACGCGGTCGACGTGGACAGGCTGTTGACCGCCTGGTTCGTCGCGTTGAGCTGGCTGCCGTTGATCGCGTCCGTGCTGGTGGCCGATACCCGGCCTGCCGCGACGTTCGTGATCTGGCGTTCCGCGCCCGGTGCGCCGACGCTGAAGACGCCCACTGGCGAGGTGCCGTAGACCGGGTACGTGATGCCGCCCACGGTGACGGTGGACACGCCGACAGCGTTGCTCGTGGTCGAATTGGCGCCCATCGCGATCGAGTTGGCGACATTGGCCTGCGCGTTCGTGCCGAACGCGAGGGCGTCGGTTGCCGTGGCCTTCGCATTCGAGCCGTAGGCCTGGGCGCCGATCGCGCTGGCCGTCGCCTGATTGCCGAGCGCGATCGTGTTGTCCGCGGTGGCCTGGTTTGCGCTGCCGAGGGCGAGCGCGCTGTTGCCGGTTGCCGTGTTCGCGTTGCCGAGTGCCACTGCGCCGGTGCCGGTCGCCGTGTCGTTCGCACCCAGCGCCACTGCGCCGGTGCCCGTTGCGACGCTCGGGTCGCCGATCGCGACCGCGCCGTCGCCGCTCGCCGTGTTGCCGGAGCCGATCGACACCGCCTTGCCGCCGGTGGCCGATGCGTTCTGGCCGATGGCGACCGCGCCCGCCGTCTGCGCGTTCGAACCGTCGCCGACTGCCACGCTGCTGGCGCCTGCCGCGCTGGCGTTCACGCCGGCTGCCAGCGAGTTGACGCCCGTCGCGCCGTCGTTGGCGTAGTTGCCTTGCTGCGTGCCGTTGTCGTTGACGCTGTAGTAGTGCGTCTTCGCGGCTTCGATCGCGGTCGAGGTCGAGGTGGACAGCGACGTGATCGAGCTGGTTGCCGTCGAGAGACCCGTCGAGGTCGACGTGGACAGCGACAGGATCGTGCTGGTGGCCGTCGAGAGACCAGTCGAGGTCGACGTGGACAACGAGTTGATCGAGCTGGTTGCCGACGACAGGCCGGTCGAGGTCGACGTGGACAGCGAGCTGATCGAGCTGGTCGCCGACGAGAGGCCGGTCGACGTCGAAGTCGACAGCGAGGCGACCGAGCTGTCGGTCGAGCTCAGGCCCGTCGACAGCGACGTGACGCTGCTTGCGGTCGACGTGGACAACGACGTCAGCGAGCTGTTGGTCGAGCTGAGGCTGGTGGACAGCGAGCCGATCGAGCTGGTCGCGGACGACAGGCCCGTCGAGGTCGAGGTCGACAGCGAGCTGATCGAGCTGGTTGCCGAGGACAGGCCGGTCGATGTCGAAGTCGACAGCGATGCCACGGTGCTATCGGTCGAACTCAGGCCCGTGGACAACGAGTTGATGCCCGTCGAAGTCGAGGTCGAGAGCGAGCTGATCGAGCTGGTTGCCGACGAGAGGCCGGTCGACGTGGAGGTCGACAGCGAGGCGACCGAGCTATCGGTCGAGCTGAGGCCCGTCGACAATGAGCTGATACCCGTCGAGGTCGAGGTCGAGAGTGAGCTGATCGAGCTGGTTGCCGACGAGAGGCCGGTCGACGTGGAGGTCGACAGGGACGCGACCGAGCTGTCGGTCGAGCTGAGGCCGGTCGACAGCGAGCTGATCCCTGTCGAAGTCGAAGTGGACAACGAGCCGATCGAGCTGTTAGCCGAGGACAGGCCAGTCGACGTGGAGGTCGACAGCGAAGCGACCGAGCTATCGGTCGAGCTCAGGCCGGTCGACAGCGAGCTGATACCCGTCGAGGTCGAGGTGGACAGCGAGCCGATCGAGCTGGTTGCCGACGAGAGGCCAGTCGACGTCGACGTCGACAGCGAAGCCACCGAGCTATCGGTCGAGCTCAGGCCGGTCGACAACGAGCTGATGCCGGTCGAGGTCGACGTGGACAGCGAACTGATCGAGCTGGTCGCCGACGAGAGGCCGGTCGACGTGGAGGTCGACAGCGAAGCGACCGAGCTATCGGTCGAGCTCAGGCCCGTCGACAA
>NZ_CAJPHA010000028.1:0-90496 GCF_905339895.1 Burkholderia sp. BCC1988 | reverse complement strand
CTTCGGCCGCACCGGCGAATGGTTCGCGCACCAGCACTTCGGCTTCGAGCCGGACCTGATCACGATGGCCAAGGGCCTCACCTCGGGTTACGTGCCGATGGGCGCGGTGGGTATCCATGAACGCGTCGCGCGCCCGATCATCGACAACGGCGAATTCAATCACGGCCTCACGTACTCGGGGCACCCGGTCGCGGCGGCGGTGGCGGTCGCGAACCTCAAGCTGCTGCGCGACGAAGGGATCGTCGAGCGCGTGAAGCACGACACGGGCCCGTACTTCCAGGCGCTGATGCGCGAAACCTTCGCGCGTCACCCGATCGTCGGCGAAGTGCACGGCCACGGGATGGTCGCGAGCCTGCAGCTCGCCGAGTCGCCGGCCGAACGCCGCCGCTTCGCGAACGGCGGCGAGGTCGGCACGATCTGCCGCGACTTCTGCTTCAACGGCAACCTGATCATGCGCGCGACCGGCGACCGGATGCTGCTGTCGCCGCCGCTCGTGATTTCGCGTCAGGAAATCGATGAACTCGTATCGAAGGCGAAGAAGGCCGTCGATGCGACCGCCCAGCAACTGGGCCTTTCGTAACGACTTTGCCTACAGGCGTGCGGCGGGTGCCGCGCGCCGCCATAACCCAGGGGAATTCCACCATGCGTGCCTGCTTTCTTCGCCAAGCCTGTTCCATCGCGGCCCTTGCCGCGGTGGCCGCGTTCACGTCGGTCGCCAGTCCGTCGGCGCATGCCGACGAGCTGAACGTCTACAACTGGTCCGACTACATCGCACCCGACACGATCCCGAACTTCCAGAAGCAGACGGGCATCCACGTCAAGTACGACAACTACGACAGCGACGACACGCTGCAGGCGAAGCTGCTGGCGGGCAGCTCGGGCTACGACATCGTCGTGCCGACCTCGAACTACATGGCCAAGCAGATCCAGGCCGGCGTGTACCAGAAGCTCGACAAGTCGAAGATCCCGAACCTCGCGAACCTCGACCCGCTGCTGATGAAGATGATCTCGGACGCCGATCCGGGCAACCAGTACGGCGTTCCCTGGGCCTACGGCACCGACGGCATCGGCTACAACGCGCAGGCGGTGAAGAAGGCGCTCGGCGACAAGGCGCCCGTCGACAGCTGGGCGCTGGTGTTCGACCCGGCCAACATGGAAAAGCTGAAGAGCTGCGGCGTGTCGTTCCTCGACCAGGCCGTCGACGTGTTCGCGGCCACGCTGCAGTACATGGGCAAGGATCCGAACAGCAAGAACCCCGGCGACTACCAGGCTGCGTTCGAAGTCCTGAAGAAAGTCCGCCCGTACATCACCCAGTTCAACTCGTCCGGCTACATCAACGACCTCGCGAACAACGACGTGTGCGTCGTGCTCGGCTGGTCGGGCGACGTCGGCATCGCGCACCGCCGCTCGTCGGAGGCGAAGCGCCCGTACGACATCAAGTTCTCGAACCCGAAGGAAGGCGGCCTGCTGTGGTTCGACGTGATGGTGATCCCGAAGGATGCACCGCACCCCGAGGCCGCGCTGAAGTGGATCAACTACGTGTCCGACCCGAAGGTCAACGCGGCGATCACCAACACGGTGTTCTACCCGACCGCGAACAAGGCAGCGCACCCGTTCGTCACGCCGGCCGTTGCGCAGGATCCGACCGTCTATCCGCCCGAGGACGTGCTGAAGAAGATGGTGCTGATGAAGCCGATGCCGGCCGACATCCTGCGCCTCGAGAACCGTCTGTGGGCGCAGCTGAAGACGGGCCACTGATCACGAACCATCACGGCGGCGCAGGCATCGGCTGAACGCCTGCCCGCCAGAGATCCGCGGACGCTTCGTCCGCCCGCGCGCACCGCGCGCTGTTCCATCCGGCACGAGCCGTTGTCCGCGAGTCGCGTTGTACGCCTCGCGCGGGGACGCTCACGCCTGCAATCCGTGAAGAACGAATGGTGACTCCCATGCAATCGATACCCTCTTCCGCTGCCGCACGCCACACCCAACCGGCCGCCGCGGCCCGCACGAAGAACGATGCGTTCGTGCGCATCGAAAACGTCGTGAAGAAGTTCGGCGACAGCACGGCCGTCGACAACGTGAACCTGACGATCGCGAAGAACGAGCTGTTCGCGCTGCTCGGCAGCTCCGGCTGCGGCAAGTCGACGCTGTTGCGCATGCTCGCCGGGCTCGAGACGGCGACCTCCGGCAAGATCTTCGTCGACGGCGAGGACCTCGCGTCGCTGCCGCCGTACCGCCGTCCGGTCAACATGATGTTCCAGTCGTACGCGCTGTTCCCGCACATGTCGGTCGAATCGAACGTCGCGTTCGGGCTGAAGCAGGAAGGCACGCCGAAAAACGAGATCAAGGAACGCGTGGCCGACGCGCTCGCGCTGGTGCAGATGAGCAAGTACGCGAAGCGCAAGCCGCACCAGCTGTCCGGCGGCCAGCAGCAGCGCGTCGCGCTCGCGCGTTCGCTGGTGAAGCGCCCGAAGCTGCTGCTGCTCGACGAGCCGATGTCCGCGCTCGACAAGAAGATCCGCCAGAAGACCCAGCTCGAACTGGTGAACATCATCGAGAAGGTCGACGTGACCTGCGTGATGGTCACGCACGACCAGGAAGAGGCGATGACGATGGCGAGCCGCCTCGCGGTGATGAGCGAAGGCAAGATCGTGCAGATCGGCACGCCGGGCGAAGTGTACGAATACCCGAACAGCCGCTTCTCGGCCGAGTTCATCGGCTCGACGAACCTGTTCGAAGGCCGCGTGGTCGAGGACGAACCCGATCACATCTTCGTCGAAAGCGACGACCTCGAGGCACGCATGTACGTGAGCCACGGCGTGACCGGCCCGCTCGGGATGCCGGTCGGCATCTCGGTGCGGCCGGAGCGCGTGCACGTATCGCGCGAGAAGCCGGGCTCGCATCACAACTGGGCGCGCGGCGTGGTGACCGACATCGCTTACATGGGCGCCTACTCGCTGTATCACGTGCGTTTGCCGAGCGGCAAGACGGTCGTGTCGAACCTGTCGAGCTCGCACCTGATGCACGACAGCGCGCCGGCGTGGAACGACGACGTGTTCGTGTCGTGGTCGCCGGCCAGCGGCGTCGTGCTGACGCAGTGAGGACGACATGATGAGAACTTCCGCCTCCACTCCGTCCGCGCCGGTTTCGACCGGTGCCACCGCAACGGCACAGGCTTCGAAGCGCCGCAGCCGCTTCGCCGCGCTGTCGCGCTTCCTGCCGTCGGGCCGCGGCGTCGCGATCGGCGTGCCGTTCCTGTGGCTCGTGATCTTCTTCGCGCTGCCGTTCGTGCTGGTGTTCAAGATCAGCTTCGCCGACCAGGTGATGGGGATCCCGCCGTACACGTCGCTCGTCGAGATCAAGGACGGCGTCGTGCACTTCGCGCTGCAGCTGTCGCACTACGCGTTCCTGCTGCAGGACGACCTGTACATCGCGACCTATCTCAGCTCGCTGAAGATGGCCGCCGTGTCGACGCTGCTGTGCCTGCTGATCGGATTCCCGATGGCGTACTACATCGCACGCTCGGAGCCGGGCCGGCGCAACGTGCTGATGATGGCCGTGATGCTGCCGTTCTGGACGTCGTTCCTGATCCGCGTGTACGCATGGATCGGAATCCTGAAGGATGACGGCCTCCTGAACCACACGCTGATCGCGCTCGGCATCATCCACACGCCGCTGCGCCTCTATCACAGCGACGCGGGCGTCTACATCGGGATGGTCTATTCGTACCTGCCGTTCATGGTGATGCCGCTCTACGCGCACCTCGTGAAGATGGACCTCACGCTGCTCGAGGCCGCCTACGACCTCGGCGCGAAGCCGTGGGTCGCGTTCACGCGCATCACGCTGCCGCTGTCGAAGAACGGGATCATCGCCGGCAGCCTGCTGGTGTTCATCCCGGCAGTCGGCGAGTACGTGATTCCGGAACTGCTCGGCGGCGCCGACACGCTGATGATCGGCCGCGTGATGTGGGATGAATTCTTCAACAACATGGACTGGCCGATGGCGTCCGCGGTGACGGTCGCGATGGTGCTGCTGTTGCTGGTGCCGATGGCGCTGTTCCAGTACTACCAGGTCAAGGAACTGGAGGAAGCGAAATGATCAAGCCGAGCAAACCGCTGTCGACGGGCGTCCTCGCCTTCGGCTTCCTGTTCCTGTACATCCCGATCATCAGCCTGGTCGTGTACTCGTTCAACGAGTCGAAGCTGGTGACGGTGTGGTCGGGCTTCTCGCTGAAGTGGTACGCGGCGCTGTGGCAGGACGACGAGCTGCTCACCGCCGCGTGGCTGTCGCTGAAGATCGGCCTGCTGACGGCCACCGCGTCGGTCGTGATCGGCACGTGGGCGGGCTTCGTGCTCGCGCGCTTCGGCCGCTTCAAGGGCTTCACGCTGTACACGGGGATGATCAACGCCCCGCTGGTGATTCCGGAGGTGATCCAGGGGATCTCGCTGCTGCTGCTGTTCGTTGCGCTGGAGCAGATGTTCGGCTGGCCGAAGGGCCGCGGGATGGTGACGATCTGGATCGGCCACGTGATGCTGTGCGTGTCGTACGTGGCGATCATCGTGCAGTCGCGCGTGAAGGAGATGAACAAGTCGCTGGAGGAAGCCGCGCTCGACCTGGGTGCGACGCCGCTGAAGGTGTTCTTCGTGGTGACGCTGCCGCTGATCTCGCAGGCGCTGCTGTCGGGCTGGCTGCTGTCGTTCACGCTGTCGATCGACGACCTGGTGCTGTCGGCGTTCCTGTCGGGGCCGGGCTCCACCACGCTGCCGCTGGTGGTGTTCTCGCGCGTGCGGCTCGGGCTGAACCCGGAAATGAACGCACTGGCGACGCTGTTCATCACCGCGGTGACCATCGGCGTGTTCGTCGTGAACCAGATGATGATCGCGCGCGAACGGCGCCGGGTGGCCGACATGAAGGCGGCGTTCGCGGCGGCCTGACGCCCGCTTCCCTTTTCATCGATAACAAGACCCGCGCGCCGCGAAATGCGGCGCGCGGGCCGATCACAGATTGACCAAGCGCACGACAAGGAGAATCCGCAATGAAGAAGAAACTGATCTGCCTGCTGGTGGCCGGCGCGTTGCCCGGCATCGCGCTGGCCGACTCGACCTCCGCCGAAATCAAGGCACTGCAGGCGCAGGTCGCCGCGCTGCAGAAGCAGATGAAGGCCATGCAGGCGCAGCTCGCCGCGAAGCCGGGCGGCACCCCGGTCGCGCAGGCCGGCGCGACGACCGCGGCTAAGCCGGTGATCGTGGCCGCCGACCCATCGTCGCCGGACTACGGCAAGGCTCAAGCCACGCTGACCAACGACGAAGTCAGTGAAATGAAGCAGCAGATCGCGAACCAGCAGCTGAAGGTCGACTCGCTGACGGACGCGGCCAACACCGGGCCGCTCGCGGGCCTGTCGGTCACCGGCTACATCGACCCGACCTACATCTACAACCGCGCGGCCGGCACGTCGTCGTTCCTGTTCGCGAACCACGAGAACGCGTACAACTACTTCAACAGCACGTTCGGCGATCTCTACCTCGACATCAAGAAGACCTTCGGCGTCGGCCCGATGGCGCCGTCGGCGGAGATCACGCTGATGCCGAACCGCGGCAACGGCATCACGCTGCTGCAGAACTCGCGCGGCTCGATCACCGACAACCTGCTGAACACCGCGGTCGTCAACGTACCGATCACCGCCGAGACGACACTCGTCGCCGGCCTGATCCCGAGCTTCGGCGGCTACGAGGTGCAGCAGTCGAACCAGATGCTCACGCTCACGCACAACCTGCTGTACGATTTCTCGGATCCGGGCAGCTACGTCGGTATCGGCGCGAACTACACGAAGGGCGCCTGGGCGTGGAAGTTCTTCCTCGGCAACGAGCAGTACCGCACGTACGGTTCGGTCACGCAGACGGGCACCAACGCACTCGGCGATCCGATCTCCACCAGCAACAAGGTGCCGACCTTCACCGCGCGCGCGGACTACACGTGGTCGAGCGCGCTCGACATCGGCGGTTCGTTCAACATCGGGCGGCAGACGCTGGCGAGCGCGATCGACGACCAGGGCAACGTCCACTACGGCCCGGGCGGCGCGGCACCGAGCGCGTACGGCTCGTTCTTCTTCGGCGAACTCGACGCGACCTACACGCTCGCCGACATTCAGTACAACGCCGAAGTCGACTACGGCCGGCAGCAGCATGCGGCGTTCAACGGCGGGCTCGCTCAGTGGTACGGCCTGTCGCTGCTCGCGCACCGCAAGTTCAACGCGCCGGTGGTCGGCCGCATGGGCGTGACGCTGCGCTACGACCTGCTCGCCAACTCGAAGAACGGCGGCGGCGGCGGCGGCATCGCGCTGAACGGCAACGGGATGGATCCGAGCAACGGCTTCGGCGTCGACGCGGACTGCCTCGCGCAGTCGAAGGCCGGCGGCGGCCTGGGCTTCGAGTGCAAGGGCGCGGTGCGCCAGGACGTCGCGCTCGACCTGCTGTTCTATCCGACCCAGCAGATCACCGTGAAGGTCGAATACCGGCACGACTGGGCGAACAACAAGGTGTTCCTGCGCAACGACGGTTCGTACGGCAAGTCCAACGACCTGCTCGCGACGCAGTTCATCTATTCGTTCTGATGCGGGCCGCGCGGGACGCCGTGCCGCGCGCATGGCGTCCCGCATCGTTTCACCCGGCCGGATCGCGGTGCGTCGCGCACCGCCGCCGGCCGTCTTCGACGGAGTCGGTTTGATGACGCAGTCTTTCACCCGCCGCGCCGACGCGCTCGCGCGCGACTCGTACTACGAAGCAACCGCCACGCGCCCCGTGGCCGACGACCCCGTGCTCGAGGATGCGATCGACGTCGACGTGTGCGTGATCGGTGCGGGCTTCGCCGGCCTGTCGACGGCGCTCGATTGCCGTGCGCGCGGGCTGTCGGTCGCCGTGATCGATGCGCATCGGCCCGGCTGGGGCGCATCGGGCCGCAACGGCGGACAGGCGATCACGGGTTTCGCGAAAGACGAGGTGATCGAGCAGCAGCTCGGCGCCGCCGGCGCACGCGCCGCGTGGTCGCTGTCGCTCGACGGGCTCGCGCTGATCGCCGAGCGGATCGCGCGCCACGGCATCGACTGCGACTTCACGCGCGGCTACCTGACGGTCGCGACCAAGCCGCGCCGCATCGACGACCTGCGTGCCTGGATGGATGCCGCGCGCTCGCGCTGGGGCCATCCGTCGCTGTCGTGGCTCGACACCGGCGAAATCCGCGCGCGCATCGCGTCGCCGCGCTATCTGGCGGGCGTCTACGATCCGCTGTCGGGCCACCTGCATCCGCTCAAGTATTGCCTCGGCCTCGCCGAGGCCGCGCGCCGCGAAGGCGTCGCGCTCCACGCGCACACGCCCGCGCTCGACGTCGTGCGCGGCGCCCGGCCGGTCGTGCGCACGCCGTCGGGCGAGGTGCGCTGCCGCTTCGTCGTGTCGTGCTGCAACGCGGGCCCCGGCGGCATCCTGCCGGCCGCGACCGCCGCACGCATCGCGCCGGTCGCGTCGTACATCATCGCGACCGAACCGCTCGGCCGCGCGCGCGCCGACGCGCTGATCGCGCAGCGCGAAGCCGTGTGCGACAACAACTTCTTCCTCGACTACTTCCGGCTGTCGGCCGACCACCGGATGCTGTTCGGCGGTCGTCCGAACTCCGCGGGCGCGTCGCCCGACACGCTCGCCGACACGATCCGGCAGCGCATGGTCGGCGTGTTCCCGCAGCTCGCCGACGTGCGCGTCGACCACGCGTGGGGCGGCTTCGTCGACGTCACGCGCAACCGCGCGCCGGACTTCGGCGCGCTCGATCCGAACTTCTTCTACGTCCAGGGCTTCAGCGGACACGGCGTCGCGCTGACCGGCATCGCCGGACGCGCGATCGCCGGCGCGATCGCGGGCGACACGCGCGCGTTCGACCTGTTCGCGCAGCTGCGCCACCGGCGCTTTCCCGGCGGCGACGCATGGCGGCAGCCCGCGCTCGAACTCGGGATGCTGTACCACCGCGTACGCGAGCTGTTCTGAGCCCCCTTCATTCGTTTTCCTGAACATGCAGACATTCGCCAACCAGCCGCACGTCGCGTCGTACTACGCGGCGACCGCCAACGATACGACCCGCCATGCGCCGCTCGCCGGCGCGACCGACGCCGACGTGTGCGTGATCGGCGCGGGCCTCACCGGCTTGTCCGCCGCGCTCAACCTCGCCGAGCGCGGCCATTCGGTGACCGTGCTCGAGGCGTCGCGGGTCGGATGGGCGGCGAGCGGGCGCAACGGCGGCCAGCTGATCGGCGGCTTTGCATGCGACATCGACACGTTCGGCAACTTCATGCCGGAAGGCGACGTGAAGCGGATCTGGGACATGGGGCTCGAAACGCTGTCGCTCGTGAAGTCGCGCATCGCGAAGCACGACATCGACTGCGCGCTCGTGCCCGGCTACCTGACCGCCGCGAACACCGAGCGCGACGCGGATGCGCTGAAACGCTGGCGCGACGAGGCCGCGAAGCGCTTCGGCCACGAGCGGTTCCATTTCGTCGAAGCGGACGAACTCGGCGACTACGTGCAATCGGCGCGCTATCGCGGCGGCCTGTACGACCCGGACAGCGGCCACCTGCATCCGCTGAACTACACGCTCGGGCTCGCGCGCGCGGCCGCCGACGCGGGCGTGCGGATCCACGAGGACAGCTGCGTGACGCGCGTGCGCGACGTGTCGGGCGGCCACGTCGTCGAGACCGGCCAGGGGCAGGTGCGCGCGCGCTTCGTGGTGCTCGCGTGCAACACGTACGTCGGCACGCTCGCGCCCGCGCTGTCGAAGAAGATCATGCCGGTCGGCACCTACGTGATCGCGACCGAGCCGCTCGGCGCGGCGCGCGCCGCCGCGCTGATGCCCGCGCGCGCGGCGATCTGCGACAGCCGCTTCGTGCTCGACTATTTCCGGCCGGCGCCCGACACGCGGCTCGTGTGGGGCGGCAAGGTCAGCTATTCGACGCGGCCGCCGCGCAATCTCGCCGACGCGATGCGCGCGGACATGCTGAAGACGTTCCCGCAGCTCGCGGACGTGAAGGTCGACTACGCATGGGGCGGCTTCGTCGACATCACGATGAACCGCGCGCCGCACTTCGGGCGCGTCGCGCCGACGCTGTATTTCGCGCAGGGTTTCTCGGGGCACGGCGTGAACACGACCGCGCTCGCGGGCAAGCTGATCGCCGAGGCGATCGACGGCCAGGCGAGCCGCTTCGACCTGTTCGGCAAGATCCGGCATCGCGACTTCCCCGGCGGCGCGACGCTGCGCACGCCGGCGCTGGTGCTCGCGATGAGCTGGTACCGGCTGCTCGACGCGTTCGGCATGCATTGAGCGGCGGCGCACGGCACGGCGCACGCGGACGTACCGGCCACGCAAAACGGCCGCGCAAGCGCGGCCGTTTCATCGAATCTCGCGGCTTCGGCACGGCATGCAGGCGACCTTGCCTGCCCGACGCGCCGAAGCCGTGGTCCGCGCGCCGGTCAGTCGGTCCCGTACTTCGGCGAACGCGGCCCGTACAGCAGCCCGTTCGGCGGCCCCGCGGACAGCAGCCTGCTGCTCGTCAAACCGGCCACATCGTGCGCTTCGTCGGTCAGCGAATGCGCGACCTGCTTGACGGCCGCCTGCACCAGCATCCCGACGACCCCGAACGCGTTGACGCTCATGTTGTTGCCGACTTCCTTGCCGGTCGCACGGCCCTCGCCCTGCCACAGCACGTCGCCGGTCTTCAGGTCGACGAGCTTCGCCGACGCCGCGACCACCGTCGTGCTGTCCACCACCTGGTAGACAGAGCCGTATTGCGTGATCTTCGCGTACAGCGCGGCGTCCGCGCCGAAGATTTCGCGCAGCTTCGCCGGCGACGTGCCCTGGATTTCCGCGGCGTTCGTGAGGCCGTTCTGCTTGAACGTCTCGTCCATCACCGCGACCGGCACCACGTAGTAGCCCGACTCGGCCAGCGGCTGCGTCATCTGCGACAGCGCGCCGTAGGTCGCGCCGACATCGGTCGTCTCGTTGAGCGGCGGCAGCACGAGGATCGAGCGCGGCTGGCTCTTCTTGAAGGCCGTGTAGTCGGGGCGTTTGACGGGCTGCGCGCACGCGCTCAACAGCGCGACGATCGACAGCACGGACAGCAGCTTGAATGAAAGTGTCTTGATCATGGCAGGCACGTCACTGTTTGGCGGGAGTCGGATCGGCATTCTTCTGGCCGGCGATCGTCTGGCCGGCAGCCGACGGATTCGCGGCCTTCGCGGCCTTCGCGTCGCCGGCTTTCTTCTTCATCAGGAAATCCATGAACGACGCGGATTCCGGAAAGAGCGCCTTCTCGGCCTGGAATTCCTGCCCGGCCTGCTGTTCGCTGCCGACGCTCGCGTAGAGCATCCCGAGATGCGCATGGAAGCCCGGCGGCGGCGTCTTGCCCTTCGCGCGGATCTCCTGCAGCGCCTTTTCGAGCGCGTCGATCTGCTCCTGCGGGGACTTCTGCCCCTTGAAGTATTCGTACACCTGCGGCTGATAGCCGTTCCATTGATAGAGCGGCGGCGTGGTCGGCGCCGCACAGCCCGCGAGCAGCATGACGGCCGCCGTCGCCGGCAGCCAGATTCCCCGTTTCATGGTCTTGTCTCTTCTGGTTGATGAATGATTCGTCGCGCCGTACTGCCCACGGCGCCTATTGCGGTGCCTTCAGCGTGCCGGCGTCGACCTGGTCGACGAGGTGGTTCACGGCCTCCTGGATCGCGAGGTCCAGCACCTTGCCGTTGAGCGTCGAGTCGTAACCGGCCGTGCCGCCGAAGCCGATCACTTCGCGGTTCGACAGGCTGAACTCGCCCGCGCCCTGGCTCGACGCGACGACTTCCGACGTCGTCGTGTCGACGATGTTCAGGTTGACCTTCGCGTACGCGACTTGCGTCTTGCCGCGGCCGAGAATGCCGAACAGCTGGTGATCGCCGACGTCCTTGCGGCCGAACTCGGTCACGTCGCCGGTCACGACGTAGTTCGCGCCCTTCACCGCCTGCGCCTTCTTCATGAAGCCCGCTTCCTGCTTGATCTCGTCGAGGTTCTCGCGATCGAGCACGTTGAAGCGGCGGCTCTGCTGCAGGCGCGTGACGAGGATCGTCTTCGCCTGTCCGCCGAGGCGGTCGATGCCGTCCGAGAAGATGCCGCGCATGTAGCTCGAGCGGTTGTCGAACTTGCCGACCGCGATCGCGACGGGCTTGCCCGCGTACGGCTTCTGCGCGCTGCTCACGGCCGGCACGTCGAGCGTGCGCGACGATTCGGTCGCGCAGCCGGACAGCGCCGCGACGAGCGCCGCCGCCACGAGAACGGTGCGTCGTGTCTGATTGTTCACTGCGGGTCTCCTTACGTGAAAAGATTGCCCGGAACGGGCTCGCCGGCTTGCCGACAAACCGGCGGTCGATGCGATGATCGAAGCGGCCGGGGCGCGCATCGGCGCGCGCGCGACTTCATCGCCCGGACGGCGATGGAGATGGCGGCATGCGAAGGGAAATTGCACGCAACGGACGTGTTGCGGCGAGACGCGAACGCGCGGCGCATGGATCGACGACCCCGCTTGCGCCGGCTACCGCGTGATTCTGGTTACTGCGCTGTTGATCGCGCATGATCGGCCCCGTATATGATTTTGGCCGATCATACCAAGTCTGATTATCGAGACGGGATTTCTTTAGAAGAATTGACGATCTTTACAAATCGCCGCGGATCCATGGTGCGTCACACGCCAGCGGAGCGTGCGCGGGACGCCCGCGCCGGCCCGCGAGCCGGCGCGCCGCTGGCGGTCAGTCGGCCGCCTTCTGCCGCATCGTCACGAACTCCTCGGCCGCGGTCGGGTGAATGCCGATTGTGTCGTCGAATTGCGCCTTCGTCGCGCCCGCGCGAATCGCGATCGCGATGCCCTGGATGATCTCGCCCGCGTCGCGGCCGACCATGTGCGCGCCGATCACGCGCTGGCTGTCGCGCGCGACCACCAGCTTCATCAGCGTGCGCTCGTCGCGGCCCGACAGCGTGTGGCGCAGCGCCTTGAAGGACGTGCGGTAGATGTCGACTTCGCCGTGCACGCGACGCGCATCGGCCTCGGTCAGGCCGACCGTCGCGACCTCCGGCTGGCTGAACACGGCCGACGGGACGTAATCGTGATCGGCCGCGACGCGCGCGCCGCCGAACAGCGTGCGCGCGAGCAGCGCGCCGTCGCGCGTCGCCACCGGCGTGAGCTGCGGCCGCGACGTGACGTCGCCGAGCGCATGGATCGAAGGCACCGACGTCGCCGAATACGCATCGACCGCGATCGCGCCGCGCGCGTCGAGCATCACACCGGCGCGCTCGAGGCCGAGCCCTTCGACGTTCGGCACGCGGCCGGTCGCATAGAGCACCGCGTCGTACGGCCCGTGCTGAGCGTCGCCGACGTGCACGGAGAGCGTGCCGTCGTCCGCGCGCGCGATCGATTCGACCACCGCGCGCGCGTGGATCGCGACGCCCTGCTTCGTCATTTCGTCGGTGAGGAACTGGCGCACGTCGTCGTCGAAGCCGCGCAGGATCTTCTCGCCGCGATAGAACAGGTCGACCTGGCTGCCGAAGCCGTTGAAGATGCCGGCGAACTCGACCGCGATATAGCCGCCGCCGACCACCGCGATGCGCTTGGGGCACGCCGGGAGCGACAGGGCCTCGCGCGACGTGATCGCATGCTCGATGCCGGGACGGTGCGGCAGCGCCGGCCGCGAGCCGGTCGCGATCGCGATGTGGCGCGCGCGGATCGTGCGCTCGCCGATCGCGACCGTATGCGCGTCGACGAGGGTCGCGCGTCCTGCGTGCATCGCGACGCCGGATTGCCGCAGCAGGTCGATGTAGATGTCGCTGAGCCGGTTGATCTCGCGATCCTTCGCGGCGATCAGCGCGGACCAGTCGAGCGTGCCGGCGCCGAAGGTCCAGCCGAAGCCCTTCGCATCCTCGAGTTCGTGCGGATAGTGCGATGCGTAGACGAGCAGCTTCTTCGGGATGCAGCCGCGCAGCACGCAGGTGCCGCCGATCTGCTCCTGTTCCGCTATGCCGACGCGCGCGCCGTATGACGCCGCCATCCGGGCGAGCCTCACGCCGCCGGAGCCGGCCCCGATGACGAACAGGTCGTAGTCGAAATCCATCGCAAGCCCTCATCGCAGTTCGGATGACGGCACGATAGCAAGATTCGGGAATTCGTGCGGAACGTGGCGCCGCAGGACGCGCGCGCCATAAAAAACGGCGAGAGACGTCGCCTCTCGCCGGTCAAACCGGCTGCCGGGTGTGCCATGCGTCACCGATCGACCACATGCCCGGCCTGCCGGCCGCGCGGCACCGGTCCGCCCGGATGCGCGAACGGCGCACCCGCGGCGGGACCAGCCGCCTTGCTCAGGCCTGCGACGTGTCGCTGCCGTCCGTCGCCTGCGTGTCGTCTGCCTGCTGCGGCTGCTCTTCCTTCTTCTCGAGCATGCCTTCGATCGCCTCGGCGCCCTTGAAGCCGGCGACGGCCGCCGCCGCCTTGGTCAGCAGGCCCGCATCCGGATCGACCTTCTCGGCTGCCTCGACGGCTGCCACTGCGCCAGCGATTTCACCCACGGTGTTCAGGATACCCATCGTCATCCCCTTTCAAGAAAATCGTGAGCGCATCGTCCCACGAAAAAAAACCGGCGGACCGTGTTTGTCATCACCGGATACACAAGTTACGCACCAGGCCGGCCGCACGCGAAACGCGCGCCGGAACGACGCCCGCGCGTGCGTTGCGGCACGCGGCGGACCCTGCACGCAGCGTAGCGGAATCGCTTCGCGCGCACTGTCAAAGTATGTTCTGGAATGCCGACGGAACCCTTACGGGCGGCATGTTCCCGATGGAGCAATCGCTGAATGGTCGTCTGCGCGCAGGAAGGCGCGTGGCGAAAAAAAAGAGGCTCCTTCCTGGAGCCTCTTCGATGCGCGCCGAACCGGGGCCGGCGCACGCGTTGACGATTTTCGTCAGAAGATATTGCGCAGGCCGATCGCGATGCCGGTCTGGTTGCTGCGACCCGGCAGCTCGACGTTCGCCGCGCCGTTCGTCTTGTTGAAGTCGACCGTGCCGTAGACTTCCGTGCGCTTGCTGAGCGCGTATTCGGCGATGCCGACGATCGCGTAGCGGTTGCCGCTCGCGAGCGTGCCGTTCGCGGTCATCGCGTTGCGCATGTGGTCGTAGTAGAACGCGCCCGTCAGCGTCAGCGGCGTGCTGACCTGCCAGCTCACGCCCGCGAACGGACCGTCGTCGATCCGGCCCGTGCCCTTCGCGACCGGGATCGACTGCTGCGCGAGCAGGCTGTCGACGAAACCGGTGTCGTCCTTCGAGCGCAGGTAGCCCGCATAGATCTTCGCCTTGCTGAACGCATACACGACGTTCGCGTGGTAGATCGTCTGCTTGCGTGCGGAGTTGTCGCTGTTCTGCTGCGCGCCGGCCGCGATGCTGAGCGGGCCCGTCACGTACGACAGCGACACGCCCCATGCATTGCCCTTGCCGAGCGAGCCCGGGATCTGGCCCGAGAAGCCGCCCGCGCCGGTCGATTCGTAGTTGGTGCCCGTCGAGTACATCGCCTTCGCGGTCAGGCCCGCGAACGTGCCCGTGTACTTGATCTGGTTGTCCGCATACAGGCCGCCGCCGAGTGCGACCGGCAGCCATGCATTTTCGAGGTAGTTGCCGACCGTCAGCGGATCGTAGGTGTCCGACAGCAGGTCGAACAGCGGCGTCTTCTGGCGGCCGAGGGTCACCGTGCCGTACGGGCTGTCCAGGCCGACGTATGCCGCACGGTTGAACAGGCGGCCGCTGTCGGCGAATGCGCCGTTCTGCAGGTTCACGCCGCTTTCGAGCTTGAACACGGCCTTCAGGCCGCTGCCGAGGTCTTCCGTGCCGTAGATGCCGAAGCGGCTGTTGGTGATCGCGCCGTTGGACATCGACAGCAGGCCGTCGTTCTTGGCGTTCGCGTTGGTCAGGTAGCGAACGCTGACGTCGGCGACGCCCCACAGCGTGACCGAGCTTTGTGCTGCTGCGTACTGGCTGGCGAAGGCCAGCACTGCGCCCCCTGCGATGGCTGCGAGCCGGGTGGTCTGCTTCATGAGCTTTCCTTTTTGTAGGTGTCTCCATTCATGGCCGGCCGCGTGCGCAGCCGGGTGGCGATCGCGGACGCTCATGGCGCGCGCGATGTGGGCTGAATCATAAGACCAGTGCGCACGCTGAAAGAAATTGAAACGCGCGGTCGCGCGCGATTGTCGCCCTGGAACAACGTTTCCCGCGCCGGGCTTGCCTGTCGCGCGACGGATGCGGGTCGCGGCGATGGCGGGACGAAGGCCGGCGCTGTAAGGCGCGGCCGGAGCAACCGGTTTGCGCTGGGGCAGCGTGGCGGAGGGTGGCGCGATGAGCCGGTGATTCGGTCACGCGGCGGACCTGCCGGCCGCATGGCGGCGGCCCTGCGCGCGTCAGGCCGGCCGCGGCGTCCCGCCGTCGGGGTTGCTGCCGTTACTGCCGTTGCTGCCGCGAACTTCGGCGCCCCCGTTGCCGGCCGCCCCGTCGCCACTGTCGCGCCCACCGCCCGCGCGCCGCCGCGCCCGCCGCACGATCTCCGCGAACGCACCGGCGAGCAACAACACGGCGCCCCACAGCGCGACGTCCGGCATGAGCCGCGTCGCGAGGCCGCCGACCACCGCGCCGGCCAGGAAGCAGAAGCTGATCGTCGCGAGCAGCGCCGAATCGTGCAGCGCGCCCGCGTCGTAGCGGGGAATCAGCCCGACGAACAGCTTCTGCGCGGCGCGCCGCAGGTTGCCGGTCGTCATCACCGACGTGTACGACAGTTCCTCGAGATGAGTAAACGACAGCGTCTGCAGCGTCGCGACGAACGAGATTCCGGGAATCAGCCACGCGCTCGACGCGCCGACGAGCCCGCTCGCGGCGACGCCGAGAAACGCGATCTCGACGATCAGGCTCGCGAACGCGGTGTGCCGCATCCAGCCGCGCTGCGCGGCGAGACCGAGCAGGTGCGCGACGAACACCGCGACCACGAAACCGCCGAGCGGCGGCACGTGATGCAGCGCAGCCGCCCATTCGCCGGCCGACACGTTGATGCCGAGCAGCGCGACGTTGCCGGTCATCGTGTTCGCGAACACGTGGCCGTGACCGACGTACGTGTACGCGTCGAGATAGCCGCCGGACAGCGTGAGCAGCGCGGCGACGGTGAGATTGCGGCTGGCGCCGTCGAGATCCATCAGGCCTCCCGTGAAGAGTCGCGCCAGTATCGCGCACGGGAGGCCGGTTGTGCGCCGCTCACTGGCCGATGCCGGTGAGCCCGATCAGCGCGCCGGCCGCGAGCAGCCACAGCGGATGGATGCGCGTGCGCCACGCGAGCACCGCGCATGCGGCGGTGATGCCCCACTGGATCGCGGTGCGGTTCGACGCTTCCGAAATCAGCACCGCGCTGGCCGCGACGAGCCCGGCCGTGACCGGCATCAGCCCCTGTTGCACGTAGCGGCGCCACGGCCGGTCGCGAAAGCGTTCCCACGCGTGCAGCGCGAGCACCGTGACGATCGACGACGGCCCGAACTTCGCGATCGATGCGACCAGCAGCCCGGCCCAGCCGGCCACATGCCAGCCGACCAGCGGCACGATCATCATGTTCGGCCCCGGCGCGGCCTGCGCGAGCGCGAACAGCGCGGTGAACGCGTGCGCGCTCATCCAGTGGTGCACGTCGACGACCTGCCGCTGCATCTCCGGCAGGATCGTGTTGCCGCCGCCGAATGCGAGCAGCGACAGCTGGCTGAAGATCGTCGCGATCGCGATCAGCGTGTCGTTCATGACCGACCTCCGTCGCGCACGACGGCGCGCTGCGGTGCCGGCGTCTCGCGGCGCCGCGACGCGAGCCAGATGCTCACGGGCGTCAGCACCAGCATCGCGCTCAGGAGCGGGATGCGCAGCACCGCGATCGCGGCGAATGCGAGGACCGCGATCCCCGCGGCCGTGCGCGGCGCGTGCAGCAGCGGCTTCGCGACCTTCACGGCCATCGCGACGAGCAGGCCCGCGGCCGCGGCGGCGAGCCCGCCGAACAGATGCTGCACGCGCGGATCGCCCTGCGTCTTCGCATACAGCACACCGAGCCCGACGACCACGAGCGTCGGGCCCGCGATCAGCCCGAGAATGCCGGCGAACGCGCCCGCGACGCCGCGAAAGCGCATGCCGACGGCGACCGACAGGTTGATCACGTTGCCGCCCGGCAGGAACTGGCACAGCCCGAGCAGATCGGTGAATTCGTCGGCGGTGAGCCATTTGCGGTCGTCGACGATCGTGCGCCGCGCGAACGGCAGCGCGCCGCCGAACGACATCAGGCCGAGCGACAGGAAGCCGGTGAACAGCTCGGCGAGGCCGACACGACGTGGAGGCGCGGCAGGCGGCGGAGAAACGGATTGCATGGGGCTCCTCATCAAACGATGCCCCGAGGTTACCGCCGCGCGACACGCCGGCAAAACGATTTTATCGGCGCGTCCTTGTGATCTAGAATCACAAGCATGGCACGCGATCTCCCGCCCTTTTCCGCGCTTCGGGCCTTTGAAGCAGCGGCACGACATGAAAGCTTCAGCGCCGCCGGCGACGAGCTGCATGTGACTCACGGTGCCATCAGCCGGCAGATCGCCGGGTTCGAGGCGTGGCTCGGCAAGCCGGTGTTCCACCGCTACGGCAAGCGCGTGAAGCTCACCGACGAAGGCCGCCGCTACCTGGATACCGTCCGCGCCGCGTTCGACAGCATCGCGCTCGCCACCGAGCAGCTGCGCAACACCGGGGCCGCGCGCGTGCTGCGCATCAATGCGCTGCCGACCTTCGCGATGAAATGGCTGCTGCCGCGCCTGTCGCGGTTCCAGCGCGACGTGCCGAACGTCGAGCTGAAGCTGTCCACGTCGAACGCGCCGCTCGATGCGCTCGACGGTTTCGACGTCGCGATCCGCCGCGGCCCCGGCCACTGGCCGAACTGCACGAGCGGCCACTTCCTCGACGAAAGCGTGATTCCGGTCTGCAGCCCCGCGCTGCTCAAGCGCGCGCCGATCACCCGCGCGGACGATCTCGCGCGGCACGTGCTGCTGCATTCGGACACGCGGCCGGAAGGCTGGCGCGACTGGTTCGCGGCGGCCGGCGTGACGATGAAGGGGCGCAAGCGGCAGTCGTTCGACCACTTCTACCTGGCGTTGCAGGCGGCCGTCGACGGGCTGGGCGTCGCGCTCGGCCCGCTGCCGCTGATCGACGACGAGCTCACGAGCGGGCGTCTCGTGATGCCGCTCGACGGGCCGCGCATCGCGACGCGCAGCTACTGGTGGATCGCGCCGGGCACGCCGGCCGACGATCCGCTGGTCGCGCAGTTCTGCGCGTGGCTGGAAGCGCTGGGGAATGCGAACGGATGACGCGCGCCGCGTCGCCGCTACCCGATCGAAACGACGCGGCGTGCCACCTCACGTCCCCGTCCGCGTTGCAGGAATGAAACCGATCCGCGCGCAACGCCCGCGATTCCCCTGCGGAATCGATGTCGCGCGCCCCTGCGTTTCCCCGTCGTGCCCGCCACCGCACGTGAGGCCTGGCATGCGGCCGACCGGCCCACCGCCGCGCGTTTCAGCGCTGAAACATTTTCGCGTGCGCCACCTTGCACCGGCGTCACGCGGCCCCCGCCGAGCCCCTGTTTGCGCGAAAGTCCGCGTGCTGGCCCGTTGCTTGCTGATGCAGCCGTGCAGACGACGAACCCTGCACGGGCGAACGACCCGATGCAGGTGACAGACATTCATCCAGCGGGTCGGGGGAAATCATGTCGAAACTCATATCGGCCGTCACACGGCTGCTGTCCTGCATCACTGCCGCTGTTGCGCACCCGCTGATGCCGACGGCGCGACTTCGCACCGTCGAGATTCGCTGCGCCGACACGGTCCGCAACAGCACACGACGTCACGACACCGTGATCCGGTAAGCGAAATCCGCAGCCCCGGCGCGCGCACGCGCGCTACGACGACCATCCGCGCCGTTCGCGCGGGCATTGCCGCCGGCGCCGCGGCTCACACCACCGGCCCCGGCTCCTTTTCCTTGCGCAGGATCGCGTACAGGATGATCGCGCCGAACGTCGCGGTGCCGATCCCGCCGAGCCCGAAGCCGCCGATCTTCAGCGAGAAGTCGCCGGCGCCGAGCACCAGCGTGACGGCCGCGACGATCAGGTTGCGGTTGTCGGAGAAGTCGACCTTGTTGACGACCCAGATCCGCGCGCCCGTCACCGCGATCAGCCCGAACACGACGATCGACACGCCGCCGAGCACCGGGCCCGGAATCGTCTGGATCACCGCGCCGAACTTCGGCGAGAAGCCCAGCCCGATCGCGATCAGCGCGGCGACCGCGAACACGAGCGTCGAATAGATCCGCGTGACGGCCATCACGCCGATGTTCTCCGCATAGGTGGTCACGCCGGTGCCGCCGACGCTGCCCGACACGATCGTCGCCAGCCCGTCGCCGATGAACGCGCGACCGACGTAGCGATCGAGGTTGATGCCCGTCATCGCGCTGACGGCCTTGATGTGGCCGAGGTTCTCCGCGACCAGGATCACCGCGACCGGCGCGAGCATCAGCATCGCGTGCGGATCGAACACCGGCGCGCGGAAGCTCGGCACGCCGAACCACGCGGCATGCGCGACGATCGCGAAATCGACCGGCTTGCCGAGGCCCATTCCGTTGGTCGCGATCGCATAGATCACGTAGGCGATCACCAGCCCGACGAGGATCAGCAGGCGCTGCATCATCCCGCGCGCGAACACCGCGACGCCGCCGACGCACAGCACCGTGACGAGCGCCATCACCGAGTCGAAGGTCGATGCCGACACGCCCTTGACCGCGATCGGCGCGAGGTTCAGCCCGATCACCGCGACCACCGCGCCGGTGACGACGGGCGGCATCAGCGTCTCGATCCAGCGCGTGCCGATGGCCTGCACCAGCGCGCCGAGCGCGACGTACACGACGCCGCACGCGACGATCCCGCCGAGCGCGACCGGGATGTTCGGGTTCGGGCCGCTGCCGCCGTAGCCCGTCACCGCGATCACGAGGCCGATGAACGCGAAGCTCGAGCCGAGGTAGCTCGGCACGCGGCCGCCGACCAGCACGAAGAACAGCAGCGTGCCGATACCCGACATGAAGATGCACAGGTTCGGGTCGAAGCCCATCAGCAGCGGTGCGAGCACGGTCGAGCCGAACATCGCGACGACGTGCTGCACGCCCATCGCGACCATCTGCGGCCACGCGAGGCGTTCGTCGGGGCCGACCACGCGCGAGACCGCGCCGGTCGGTTGCACCCGCCAGCGCGGGAAGTAGGAATCGGACATGGGGAAAAGGGCTCCTGTCGAACGCCGGCTGCGGGACGGTGCGCCGGTCTGGAATCTGGCGCGAGTTTACGGAGCGGAAATGGGGCTGGCAAGCGCGAACCGCCCGGGCGGCGGGCGTGCCTGCCGGGGGCATCGGAGCGGCGCGACCGCGTCGGCGGCGGCCGGCCGGCGCACCGCGCGATGTGAGCGGGCGCTCACATCGCGGCGGACGCCACGCGGATCATGGATTGATGTACTGGAACAGCGACATGTTCTGCAGCTGCGCGTAGGCCTTCTGCGCGCCGCTCAGCGCGTTCTGCACCTGCAGGTACTGGCTGATGGTCGTGACCATGTTGGCGCTCGTCAGGTCCGACAGGTTGCTGGTCGTCTGCAGCGCCGCGGTCTGGTTGACGGTCTGCATCGCCTTGACCTCCTGCTCGCGGCCGCCGACCGACGCCAGCACGGTCGTGACGTTGCGCATCGAGTTGCCGATCTTCGTCGCGGCCGTGCTCAGCGTGTTCGACAGCGCGGCGGTCGCCGTCGGATTGCCGGCGACGGGCGTCTTCAACGCCGTGATCATCGAATCGAGCGTCGAGAACACGTCAACCCCGCTCGCCTGCGGCGCGGGCGTGACCGAAAAGGTGTCGGTGGGCGACGGCGTGCCCGACACGGCGACCTTCATCCCGTTGCCGAGCGCGATCGCGGTGCCCGACGTATAGGCCTGCGCGGGGCCGGGAGTCGGGGGTGAAATCGAGTTGTCGGTCACCGTGTAGGTCGGCGCGGCCGCGGTGCCGCCGAAGGTGATCGTGAACTGATGGCCGTTGGTCGCAGCCGACGGATCCGTCACCGTGACGTTGCCGATGGTGGCCGTGCCGGTGTTGGCCGCGCCGGCCGCCTGGACGGGCGAGTTGCCCAGCGCCTGCACCGACATGAACACCGAGAGGCCCGAGTCGCCCTGCGGCACGCTGCGCGAATCGTCGATCTGCACGGTGCGCGTGCCCGTATCGCCGACATAGCTGATGCTGCCGGCGGCGTCCTTCGTGAACGGCGCCGTCGAATTCTGGTAGCCGGCGAACAGGTAGTTGCCCGCGCCGTCGGTCGAGTTCGCGAGCGACACCAGTTGGTCGCGGTAGCCCTCGAGCTGCGCCGCGAGCGCTGCGCGGTTATTGTCGGCGAGCGAACCGTCGCCGGCGCGCACGATCGTCGACTGGACGCTGCCGAGTACGTTGCCGACGCTCTGCAGCGCCTGGTCCTCGGCCTGCAGCGACGCGAGCGCCGTGCTCTGGTTCGCCGCGTACTGCGACAGCGTGGCCGACGTCATCGACAGCTGCACGGCCTGCGCCGCGCCCAACGGGTTGTCGGCCGGCGTCGACAGGCTCACGCCGCTCGAGATCTGCTGGTAGAGCTGCGCGAGCTGGGCCTGCTGATCGTTCATCTGGCCGACGTTCAGCTGGTAGAACTGGGTCGTGGAAATCCGCATCGTTTCTATCCTCTCGAATCCGCTCAGCTGAACAGGCCCAGCACGGTCTGGAACAGCGAAGCCGCCGTCTGGATCACCTTCGCGTTCGCCTGGTAGAGCTGCTGGTACTGCATCAGGTTCGCGGCTTCCTCGTTCTGGTTCACGCCCGACACCGACTGCTGCGCGGACGTGATCTGGCCGACCAGCGCCGTCTGGGCGGTACTCGACGACTTGAGCTGGCTCGCCGCGTTGCCGATGTTGTTCACGTAGTTCGCGTAGGCGCCCGTGAGCGTCGTCGTGCCGCCGCCGAGGGTCTTCGCGTTGACGAGCCGCGACAGCGCGAGCGCGTTGCTGCCGTCGCTCGTGCCGCCCGCGTACGGCCCGATCGTGAACGAATCGCCGTCCGACGGCGTGCCCGACAGCGTGACGGTCACGCCGTTCAGCGCACCGGCGGCCGTGCCCGACATCGTCATCGCCGCGCCGGTCGACGGGTCGTACGGCACGGGGTCGGTCGGATTGCTGATCGTCACCGACGTCGGCGGCGTGCCCGGGATCGTCACCGTGGTACCGGCCGGGAAGCCCGACAGCGACTGCGTCGCCGCGTCGTAGGTCAGCTTGGTCGACGGCACCTGATAGCCGGAGCTCACCCCGCTCAGCGCGATCTTGCCGGTGCCGATGTTGGTGCTCGACGCCGACGTGACGACCGGCGACGCGGCCGCGATCGCCGAGCCGCTCGTCGTCGCGAGGCCGAAGCCCGTCAGCGCGCCGCGCGTCGGCAGCACGGTGAACTGGTCGCCGGCATTCATCGCGCCGGACGAGAACGAGAAGTTCAGCCCGCCGAGCGAGACCGGCATCGGCCCCGCCTTCTGGTCGACCACCGACCCGCTCGCGCGGTCGGTCAGCGTGTAGTTCGTGCCGTCATACGACAGCGTGTAGTCGCTCGTCGTCGGCTGCGACGCGTTGGCGAACGAGACGGACAGCGCCGCGTTGCCGGTATTGCCCTGGTTCGAATAGACGGTCGGGTTCGCCACCGTGAACAGGTTGCCGCCCGGATTGCCCGCCAGGTCGACGCCGAGCGCGTTCTGCCCGTTGACCTGCGCGGCGAAGCTGGTCGCGAGCGCGCCGAGCTGCGCCTGCGCGGGGTCGAGCGTCTGGCTGCGGAACGCGAGCAGGCCGCCGAGCGTGCCGCCCGACAGCGACGCATCGGGCAGCGCCTGGTTCGGCCCCGGCGGGTTCGCGCCGGCGATCCCCTGCGACACGACGGTCAGCTCGCTCGGATCGGACGACGACGTGACGGTCGCGAGCTGGTAGCTCTTGTCGGCAAGAACGAGCGGCTGGCCGCCCGCGAGGAACACGCTGTAGCCGCTGTCGTTGCGCACCACCTGCACGCCGGCGAGGCTCGACAGGTTCGACACCGCGAGGTCGCGCTGGTCCATCAGCTGGTTCGGCGGCTGCCCCTGGCTGCTCGCTGCCGAGATCTGCTGGTTCAGCTGCGCGATCTGCTTGGTGTACGTGTTGATCTGCGACACGGTGTCGGTGAGCTGCGTATTCACGCTCTGGCGCAGCGCGTCGTACTGCTGGCCGGCCGCGTTGAGCTGGTTCGCGAGGATTTGCGCGTTGCTGACCGCGGTCTGCCGTACCGACGGATCGGACGCGTTGTTCGCGACGTTCTGCAGCCCGGTGAAATAGCCCGTGATCCCGGTCGAGATGCCGGCCGTCGGGCTGCCGACGTAATTGTTCAGCTGCGCGACGAGCGAATACCACGTCGACAGCGAGCCGCCCTGCGACTGCGCGCTGTTCAGCTGGTCGCTCAGGTACTGGCTGTACTGCCGCTGCACGGTGACGGTATTCACGCCCTGCGGCATGTAGCCGCTCGCCGTGTACTGACCGCTCGCCTCGGCATAGACCGGGCGCTCGACCGAATAGCCGGGCGTCGCGGCGTTGCTGATGTTCTGGCCGGTCGTCGTGAGGCCCCAGAGCGCGGCATTGAGGCCGCTGACACCGAGGTTCATGAGTGAGTTGGACATGCGCGATCCTGATGAGCCGGCCGCGCTGCGGCCGCCGGGTTGCGTGACTCCCGGTATAACGGCCGCGGATCGGAAAAATTGAGGGAAAAATGCGCGCGCGACGCGCGCATGCGCGTCGTCCGGCGAGCGGCCCGGCGCACGCTGCCGGCGCCGGTGCGAAAGCGGCCCAGAACCGGGCCGCGAGCGGATGCGTCAGGCCCGCGCGAGCGAGCGGCGCTTCATCTCGAGCTGCGTGATCAGGCGCTGCAGCGTGTTCTCCGCGCTGCCCGGCAGCGACATGAAGCGAAAGCCGAGCTGGTAGCGGCGCGAGCCGTTCGGCATCTGGGTCGAACGCTGCGACACGAGCTGCAGGTCGAGCGACAGCTTGCCGTGGCCGTTCAGCTCGAGCTCGACGCCCGGCAGCAGCGTGCCGACCTCGAGCGCCTCGACGCGCTCGTCGGCGGTCCGCAGGCCGACGCCGCCGAGCGACAGGTTATGCACCTCGAACATGAAGCCCTCGCCGTCCGGCAACCGGCCGCGGCACAGGAACGGATCGACGATCGGTGCATCGACGCGGAAATACTCGCGGCGCTGGATGCACATCAGCACGTCGGGGAAATCGGCGACGAACGCGGGCAGCCCCTCGTAGCGCGTCTCGCGCGGCGTGTTCGTGGTGAATTCGACGCGCACGCCTTCCGGCGCGGCCGCGAAGGTGCAATGCGACGCGCCGAGGATGCCGGCGTTCTGCTCGGACAGCGCGCCCCAGTCGAACGTGAACGTGCGCGCGCCGACGTCGACCTCGAGCAGGCGCGTGACGAGCTGGCCGCCCGGGTACTGGACGGTCAGGAAGTCGCCCCGGTTCACGAGGTTGCGCAGTTGCACGCCGATCTCCAGCGGATTGCGGCGGGCGTAGTCGGGCCCGGAATGGCCCGCATCCAGGCTCGGATCGGTCGACGTTTCGATATTCATGGCTAGCCGGTTTTCTTTTCAGGGCGCCCGGGCGACCGGTGCGCAGTAAAACCGGGCCAGAACATGGCCCGGTTACAGGTCTCTCACACTTAGCGGCAGTGCTCACCGAAAGTTTAGATCGAAACGCCGGTATTTTTCGCGCAAACGTTGAAAACCGCGCGCGGCGGGCTGCCGGGCGCGGTTCGTAAGATTGTAAAAACGGCGGCAGGCGGGGCCGTTGCGGCCCTGCTCCGTCAGCCGATCTGCTGCATGATCGAGATCAGCTTCTTCGCGTAATTCGGGTCCGTCGCGTAACCGGCCTTCTGCATTCCGTGCGCGAAACCCTCGACGCTGCGGCTCGCGCTGAGCACGCCCGCGTAACGCGGGTTGTTCTTCAGCAGGTTCGCGTAGTCGGTCATCGCGTGCTCGTACGAGTCGTACGCGCGGAATTTCGCGACGACGCGGCGCGGCGTGCCGTTCACGTATTCGGTCGTCAGCGCCGACACCGTGCGGCCCGTCCAGCCCTTGTTCGCCTTGATGCCGAACACGTTGTAGCTCGTCGAGCCGTCGCTCGCGCGGATCTCGCGCTTGCCCCAGCCCGATTCGAGCGCGGCCTGGCCGACGATGAAGCGCGCCGGGATGCCGGTGGTCGCGCTCGCCGCCTGCGCCGGGCCGGCGAGCCGGTCGACGAACGCGTCGGCGTCCTGCACGCCGCTCGCGCCCTTCAGCGGCGGCGTCAGCGCGCTGCCGGCCGTGTAGCCGCGCGAGCCGGCGAGCCCGCCGTTGTTCGCCGCGTTCGCGTAGGCCCGCGCCATCGCGTTCATCGCGGCGAGGCTGCCTTCGTTGCCCGACGTGCCCGAGCCGGCCGCACCCAGGCCCGCCGCAGCGAGCCCGGCCGCGCCCGCGTCGGCCGCCGTGTCGCTGCCCGTGCCCTGCCCCGCGTTGCGCAGCAGCTGCTTCATCAGCGCGTCGGCCACGCCGATCCCGCGCTTCGACATCTGCTGCGCGAGCTGCTGGTCGAGCATCGACGTGTACATCTTCGACGTGTGCGAATCGAGCAGCCCGCCGTCGGGCGACGCGTCGCGCATGCTCTTGAGCATCATCTGCGTGAACATCGCGTCGAACTGGCCCGCGACCGCCTTCGCACCGGCCTGCGGCGACTGCTTCGCCTGCGCGCGCAGCGCGTCGAAGCCCTGCACGTCGAGGGCGAAGCGCTGCGTCAGGTCGTTCGCGTTCGGAAGATTCGCCGCCATTTAGATCACCTCCAGGTCTGCGCGCAGCGCGCCGGCCGCCTTCATCGCCTGCAGGATCGACATCAGGTCCGCCGGCGTCGCGCCGAGCGTGTTCAGCGCCTTCACGACGTCGGCCAGGTTCGCGCCGGCCGTCACCATCTTGAGCGCGCCATTGTCCTGCTTCAGCTGGATCTGCGACTGCTGCGCGACCACCGTCTGCCCGTTCGAGAACGGCCCCGGCTGCGACACCACCGGCTGCGTGTTGACGACCACCGACAGGTTGCCGTGCGCGACCGCGCAGCTCTGCAGCGTGACCATCTGGTTCATCACGATCGAGCCGGTGCGCGCGTTCAGGATCACCTTCGCGGCGGCCTTGTCCGGGCTCACGTCGAGGTTCTGCAGGCGCGCCATGAACGCGACCTGCTGCGCGGAATCCGCCGGCGCGGCGAGCTGGATCGTGCGGCCGTCGAGCGCCGTCGCGGTGCCCGGACCGAAGCTCGAATTGACCGCGGACACGATCCGCTGCGCGGTGCCGTAGTCCATGTCGTTCAGCTGCAGCTGCAGCACGCCGTTCATCTGCGCGATCGCGTTCGGCACCGCCCGCTCGACGATCGCGCCGCCGACGATCCGGCCGGCCGCGAGCTGGTTCACCTGCACGCGGCTGCCGTTCGCACTCGCGCCCGCGCCGCCGACCGCCATGTTGCCCTGCGCGAGTGCGTACACCTGCCCGTCCGCGCCCTTCAGCGGCGTGAGCAGCAGCGTGCCGCCGCGCAGGCTCTTCGCGTTGCCGAGCGACGACACGGTCACGTCGAGCGCCTCGCCCGGCCGCGCGAACGGCGGCAGCGTCGCGGTCACCATCACGGCCGCGACGTTCTTCAGCTGCATGTTGTTCAGCGACGACGGCCCGCCGTTGGCCGAGCCGTTGTTGATCGAGATGCCGAGGTTCGCGAGCATGTTCGCGAGCGTCTGCGTCGTGAACGGCGTCTGCATCGTCTGGTCGCCCGTGCCGTCGAGGCCGACGACGAGGCCATAGCCGATCAGCGGGTTGTCGCGCACGCCCTGGATCTGCGCGAGGTCCTTCAGGCGCTCCGCGTGCGCGGGTGCCGCGCCGAGCGCGCACGCCGCCAGCACGAACGCGGCGGCGATCCGCGCGACGGCACGCGCACGGGACGACAGGCGGTGGAAAAGAGGCTGCTGCATCGTCATCACCACGGTGCGATGTTGAGGAAGAAGCGCTGCAGCCAGCCCATCGTCTCGGCTTCGTTGATGTAGCCCTTCGATGAGTATTCGATCTTCGCGTCGGCGACCTGCGTCGAATAGACGGAGTTCGCGCCCGAGATCGTGTTCGGGTTGACGACCCCCGAGAAGCGCACGAATTCGTTGCCCTGGTTGATCAGCATCTGCTTCTCGCCGCTGACCACGAGGTTGCCGTTCGGCAGCACGTTGGTGACGGTCACCGTGATCGTGCCGTTGAACGTGTTCGCCGCGCTCGCGCCGCCGGTGGCCGCGAACTTGTTGGTGCCGGCCGCCGACAGGTTCGCCTTCGCGAACAGCCCGCCGAGGAAGCCGGCCGTCGGCACGTTGAAGTCGGTGTTGCCCTGGCGGTTGGTGTTCGCGCCCGACGACTTGGTCGCGTTGATGTTCTCCGCGATCATGATCGTCAGGATGTCGCCGACGTTGCGCGGCCGCTGATCCTCGAACAGCGGCCGCCCCGCATAGCCGGGGTTGTAGATCGAGCCGGGCGCCTGCATCGACATCGGCATCGGCGGCTGCGCCGTCATCGGCTGCTGGATGATCGGGTCGCGCGGAATCTGCGCGCAACCGGCGAGCGCGGCCACCGCGACCGCGCACGCGGCGCGGACGGGGGCTGACGGGAGGAGGCGAACCTGCTTCATGGCGACGACGGGACGTTCCGGTTAGCTCTTCATCTGCGTGACGGTCTGCAGCATCTGGTCGGACGTCGTCACGGCCTTGCTGTTGATCTCGTAGGCACGCTGCGTCTGGATCATGTTGACGAGCTCCTGCACGACGTTCACGTTCGACGCCTCGACATAGCCCTGGTTGAGCACGCCCGCGCCGTTCAGGCCCGGCTGCGACACGTTCGGCGCGCCCGACGACGTGGTCTCGGCGAACAGGTTCTCGCCCTTCGCCTCGAGGCCGGCCGGGTTGATGAAGGTCGCGATCTGCAGCGAGCCGATCTGCACCGCGTTGCTCGAGCCCGGCTGCGTGACCGACACGACGCCGTCCTTGCCGATCGTCAGCGACTGCGCGTTCTGCGGCACCGTGATCGCCGGCAGGATCTGGTAGCCGCTCGACGTGACGAGCTGGCCCTGTGCGTTGGTCTGGAACGATCCGTCGCGCGTGTACGCGTTCGTGCCGTCCGGCATCAGCACCTGGAAGAAGCCCGCGCCGTTGATCGCGACGTCCTTCGAGTTGCCGGTCTGCGTGAGGCCGCCCTGCGTATACAGGCGCTCGGTTGCGACCTGCTGCACGCCGGTGCCGAGCTGCAGGCCCGACGGCAGCTCGGTCTGCTGCGTCGAGTTCGCGCCCGGCTGGCGGATGGTCTGGTATAGCAGATCCTCGAACACCGCGCGCGACGCCTTGAAGCCGTTCGTGCTGGTGTTCGCGAGGTTGTTCGAGATCACGTCCATCTGCGCCTGCTGCGCATTCATGCCGGTGGCGGCAATGTAGAGCGAACGGTTCATGTTGAATCTTCTCCTGGGTGCGAGGGCCGGGCCGCTCAGCTGAAGTTGAGCAGCTGGTTCGCCGACTGCTCGTTCTGGTCGGCCGTCTGGATCAGCTTCGACTGCAGCTGGAACGCCCGTGCGTTGTCGATCATCGCGACCATCGCGGTCACCGGGTTCACGTTGCTGCCTTCGAGCGAATTCGGCGTGACGACCACGGTCGGGTCGGCGTCGGCCGGATTGCCGTCGGCGGTGCGGAACAGCCCGTCGTTGCCGCGCGCGAGCGTGGCCGGGTCGGGGTTCACGAGCTTCATCTGGTCGACGATCGCGACCGCCGTCGGCGGGTCGCCCGGCATCAGCGCGGACACCGTGCCGTCCTTGCCGATCGTCACTTCCGCGTTCGGCGGCACCGAGATCGGGCCGCCGTTGCCGAGCACCGGCAGGTTGCTCGCGTTGACGAGCTGGCCGTTTTCATCGACGTGCAGGTTGCCGGCGCGCGTGTAGGCCTCGCTGCCGTCGGCGGTCTGCACCGACAGCCAGCCGGCGCCCTGCACGGCGACGTCGAGCGGGTTGCCGGTGCGCGTGATCGGACCCGGCGCGTAATCCGCGCCGGGCGTCGACGCGAGCACGTAGGTGCGCGTCGTCGTCGGGTCGATGTTGCTGCCGTCGCCGAAATTCATCGGCACCGCGCGGTAGGTCGCGAGCTGCGCGCGAAAACCCGTCGTCGACGCGTTCGCGAGGTTGTTCGCGACGATCGCCTGCTGGTCGAGCGACTGCGACGCGCCCGTCATCGCCGTGTAGATCAGTCGGTCCATGGCTGCCGGTTATCCGCGCGTTACAGGTTGATGAGCGTCTGGTCGACGGTCTGCTGCGTCTTGATCGTCTGCGCGTTCGCCTGGTAGTTGCGCTGCGCGGTGATCAGGTTGACGAGCTGCGACGTCAGGTCGACGTTCGAGTTCTCCAGCGCGCTGCCCTGCAGCGTGCCGTGGTTCGTGCTGCCCGGCGCGGAGATCTGCGGCACGCCCGACGCGGCCGTCTCGGCGTACTGGTTGCCGCCGAGGCTGGTCAGCCCGTTCGGGTTGTTGAAGTTCGCGATCGCGATCTGGCCGAGCACCGCCGTCTGGCCGTTCGAGTAGTTGCCGGTCAGCTTGCCGTCCGAGCCGATCGAGAAGGTCGTCAGCGTGCCGCTCGCGTAGCCGTCCTGCGCGAGGTTGTTCACGCCGTCCTTGCCGCCGTACTGCGTGGTGCCGGTCAGGTCGAGCGTGAGGTTCTGCGGCGTCGCCGAGCCGTCGGTGGTCGGCACGCTGAACTGGAACTGGCCGAGCGATGCGGTCGGCGCGGCCGGCGTGCCCGTCGTCGTGCTCTGGATCGCGCCCGACGTGTCGAACGTGACCGTGCCGAGGTCGGTCGCGGCGCCGCCCTGCACGCCCGCGTAGGCTTCCCACGTGCCGGCCGCCGACTTCACGAAATACATGTTGACCGCCTGCGAGCCGCCGAGCGAGTCGTACACCTGGATCGACGTCGAATAGTTGTACGTCGTGGTGTCGGTCGGGTCGAACGGCGTCTTGGCCGGCACCGTGTCCTGCGAGTTCAGGTTGAACTGGCCGGTGATCTTGGTCGTCGGGGTCGGCGCGATGTTGGTCGTCGGCGCCTGCAGCGCCACGGTCTGCGCGGTGTTCAGCACGCCATTCTTGCCGGCCGCGTAGCCCATCAGGTTCGCGCCCGCCGAGTTGACGATGAAGCCGTTCTTGTCGCGCTGGAACGTGCCGTCGCGCGAGTACGTCGTCACGCCGTTGTTCGACATCTGGAAGAAGCCGTTGCCGTTGATCGCGACGTCGAGCGACGAGTTCGTCGTGTTGATCGTGCCCTGGCCGAACTGCTGCTGCACCGACGCGAGCGTCGTGCCGATCCCGATCTGCGTGTTGACCGACGTCGCGAGCGAGTTCGCGTACATGTCGGAGAACTGCGCGGTGCTCGACTTGAAGCCGACCGTGTTCGCGTTCGCGATGTTGTTGCCGATCACGTCGAGCGCGTTCGATGCGCCGGCGAGGCCGCTCAGACCCTGTTGATAACCCATTTCGGTCTCCGTTTTCGAGAAAGCTGGATCAGTTGCTGGTGGTCGTGCCGCCGGACGACGACGACGCGGTGTTCGGGAAAATCGACGCGACCTGGGTCAAGCCCACCGTCGTGCCGTTCGACAGCACGAGCCCCGCCGTGCCGTCGGCCTGCTTGATCACGCTCTGTACCTGCGCGGCCGCGAGCACGGTTGGCGCGTACGTCTTGCCGTCGCTGCCCGTGTACTGCGCGCTCACGGTGTACTTGCCGTCCGGCAGCGCGTTGCCGGCCGTATCCGTCGGCGTCCAGTTGAACGGCACCGTGCCGGCCGACTGCTGGCCCGCGTTGATCGTGTTCACGACGACGCCCGCGCTGTTCTTCACGGTGATCGTCAGGTTCGACACGTCGCTCGTGAGCGACACGCCGAACGGCGATGCCGCGCCGCTCTTCACCGCGACGCTGTTGCCCGGCGCGAGCACGTTCGTGCCGATCAGCAGCGCGGCCTGCGTCTGCTGGCCGGCCGCGAGTTGCGTCGACAGCGACGTGAGCGACGTATTCAGCTGCGCGATGCCGCTCACCGTGTTGATCTGCGCGAGCTGCGACGTCATCTGCGAGCTGTCGACCGGGCTCGTCGGATCCTGGTTCTGCAGCTGCGTGACGAGCAGCTTCAGGAACGTCGCCTGCAGGTCGCTCGCCGAGGTGCCGGTCGTCGACACGTTGTTGGTGTTCATCGTGTCGGTCGGCAGGGTCGACACGTTGGTGCCGCTGCTGCCGATCGTCGTGCTGGAGGAAGTCATCCTGGGTAGCCTTGTGTCGAAACGGTCGGGTCTGGGCCCGGGTGTGGAAGGTCGCTCGGCGCGCGGCTTACGTGCCGATCGTCAGCGTCTTGAGCATCAGCGTCTTCGCGGTGTTCAGCGTCTCGACGTTGGCCTGGTACGAGCGCGACGCCGAGATCATGTTCACCATCTCCTGCACCGGATCGACGTTCGGCATCTGCACGTAGCCGTTCGCGTCGGCGGCCGGGTTCGCCGGGTCGTAGGTCGACTTCATCGGCGACGGATCGTCGACGACCTTCGTCACGCGCACGCCGCCCACGCCCTGGCCGGACGCGGTGCGCGCGCCGCCCATCGGGTCGGTCGCGAACACGACCTGCTTGGCCTTGTACGGCTTGCCGTCGGGGCCGGTCGCGCTGTCGGCGTTCGCGAGGTTCGACGCGGTGACGTTCAGGCGCTGCGATTGCGCGGACAGCGCCGAACCGGCGACGCCGAAGATGTTCATCAACGAGGGCATGGAGGCTCCTGGTGCTTGTGCTCGGGTTCGGTTGCGCTTACGAGTTCGTCGAGATCGCGGCGATCATCGCCTTGATCTGCTGGGTCATCACGGTCATCCCGGTTTCGTAGTGCAGCGCGTTGTTCGCGAACTGCACGCGCTCGACGTCGAGATCGACCGTGTTGCCGTCGAGCGACGGCTGCAGCGGCATCCGGTACTGCGCGCGGCCGTAGTCGTCGGCCGGGCCGCCGGTCGGCATCAGCTTCGCGGTGCCGGCCATGTGGCCGGGTGCCGTCGACACCATCGTCATCCCGCTCGCCACGCCGGCCGGCTGCGCCATCGGCAGCTGCGCGGCGTTGCTCGGCGCGAGGCCGCCGCCGGCCTGCTTCAGCGAGCGCGCGAGGGTCGACGCGAAATCGGTGTCGCGGGCCTGGTAGCCGGGCGTGTCGGCGTTCGCGATGTTCGACGACAGCAGTTCCTGCCGATAGGCGCGCACGTCGAGCGCCTGTCGGCCGAACGCGAATTCGGCATCGAGTTTGTCCAGCATGTGTGCGTCTCTCCGTATGAAGCGCTGCACGCCCGTTGCGCCGGATGGCGACCCAAGGGGCTTTTTTCCATGACAGCGATGGTAGGCGCCGGGCGCAACCGGCAATCGGACGAATAACGCGGCAAAGGCCCCCTCTATTCATCGTTTGCGCGACGGCCCGGCTCCCTAGAATGCGAATCGGATCAACGGCTTCGAGGACACGGCGATGACAGGCAGCGCACTTCGCGGCAACCACGGACGCGGCACGCGCAGGTCGCGTGCGTTCGCGCTCGCCGCGGCGCTGTGGCTCGCGGTGCCGGCCGCGCACGCGGACGACGGGATGATCGTGATTCCCGGCCGCGGCGAAACGGCCGAGACCGCGCTCGCGCAGGCGAACGCAGCGAGTGGCGGTCAGTTCGGCGGGAATGCGGGGACGGCTTCGGGTACGGGTACAGGTGTGGCCACGACGGTCGGTGCAGTCGGTGCAGTCGGTGCAGTCGGTGCAGTCGGTGCAGTCGGTGCAGTCGGTGCAGTCGGTGCAGTCGGTGCAGTCGGTGCGGGTGGCGCAGGTGGCGCGGGTGGCGCAGGTGGCGCAGGTGGCGCAGGTGGCGCAGGTGGTGCTGCCGGCGTGACCGGCGCGGCCGCGGCCGGCTACGCGGCGCAGCCGGCTGGCTCGATGGTCGTGATGAACGTCCCGCCGCCGGCTGCCGTGCCGGCGCCGACGCCGCGCCCCGCCTACGCCGCCGCGCGCACGAACGCCTCGAACGCCTCGAACGCCTCGAACGCCTCGAACGCCTCGAACGCAGGTTATGGTGCCCGGCGCGCCGCCGATCCGGGCGCCGTCGCGACCGTCGTCGCCGGCGCGGCCGACCCGGCATCGAATTCCACGCGACCGGCCATCGCCGCGCGCCTGGCCGCGGCCCGCGCCGCTTCAGCCGCACCGGCCGCGCGCGCACCGGCGGCTGCCGCCAACCCGCCTCAGGTAGCCGCCGCGCCCCAGCCGGCGACACCGCCCGGCCAGCAGGACCCCGACACGATCCGGCGCACGGCGCTCGCATTCCTGCAGCAGCAGGTCACGGGCCTGCCGGGCAAGACGACCGCGACCGTCGCGGCCGCGTTTCCGCGCGGGCTCGCCGCGTGCACGACGCTCGAGCCGTTCCTGCCGACCGGCGCGCGCCTGTGGGGCCGCACGACGGTAGGCGTGCGCTGCGCGGGCGAGCGGCCGTGGACCGTCTACCTGCAGGCGAAGGTTGCCGTGCAGGCCACCTATTACGTCGCCGCGCGCCAGATCGCGCCCGGCGAGCCGCTCACCGCGGCCGACCTCGTCGCGCGCGAAGGCGACCTGACGGTGCTGCCGCTCGCGGTGATCACCGATCCCGCGCAGGCGGTCGGCGCGACCGCGCTGGCGCGGATCTCGGCCGGGCTGCCGCTGCGCCAGGACATGCTGAAGAGCGCCGCGTCGGTGTCGGCCGGCCAGACGGTACGGGTCGTCGCGGCCGGGCCCGGCTTCACGATCTCGGCCGAGGGCAGCGCGCTCGCGAATGCGGCGCCGGGACAGTCGGTGCGGGTCCGGATGGCCGCGGGGCAAATTGTCACGGCGATCGTCAAGGATGCCGGAACCGTCGAAATTCCGCTGTAGGGCCGGATCGCACCGCAAGATTGTAAAGAATTGTTTATTCGGAGAATTTCGGGCTCACGATGCTAAAGTTCGGGCCGACCCGGCCGTTATCTGGGTCATACCGTCCAGGAAACCCACCGTGAAGATCGATTCCACTCCGAACCCGAGCCCACTCGCGTCGACCGGCAACGGCGCGGCCCGCGCGCAATCCGGCGCGGCTTCGTCGTCGTCCGCGCAGGCGGCCGACGCAGGATCGACCGGCGGCGACGCGAGCGTGAACCTGTCGGGTCTGTCCGGCCAGCTGCGTTCGCTGTCGGCCTCCGGCAGCGCCGACATCGACACGGCCCTCGTCCAGTCGATCAAGGACGCGCTGAACAACGGCACGTTGACGATCGACGTGAACAAGATCGCCGACGGCGTATTGAATACCGCCCGCGACCTGCTGCAACAGCAGCGCTCGCAGGGCAACTGAGCCGGCCCGGGGCCCGTCACGCCCTGACCGGTCCCCTGGTTTGCCGGCATGCGGCCCCGCGTGCCGGCGCGACGAGCATGACGCGATGAGAGAAGAGCTGCTGGCCACGGTCAACGACGAACACGCGACGGTCGAAGCGTTCGCGTCCCTGCTCGCCTACGAGGAAAAGGCGCTGACGACGCCGGAGCCGCTTGAAATGCTGCCCGGCATCGTCGAGAAAAAGAGCGCGCTGATCGACCGGCTCGCGCAGCTCGAACGCACGCGCGACACGCAGCTGTCCGCGCTCGGCTTTCCGGCCGGCAAGAAAGGGATGGACCAGGCCGCCGAGCGCGACGCACGCCTCGCCGGCCGCTGGCAGTTGCTGCTGCAGGCCGCCGAACGCGCGCGCCAGGCCAATGCGACCAACGGGATGCTGATCCGGATCCGGATGGACTACAACGAGCGCGCGCTCGCGGTGCTGCGCTCGGCGCCCGCGCCGGCCGGCGTCTACGGGCCCGACGGGCGGGTATCGGCGCTGATGCGCTGATTCTCCGACGTACTGAATCTCCGACGTACTGATTCCCTGACGTACGGATTCCCTGACGCACCGATTCCCTGACGCACCGATTCCCTGACGTACCGTTTCACTGACGTACCGATTCTCTGACGTACCGATTCTCTGACGTACCGATTCTCTGACGTACGGATTCCCGACGGACCGATCACGCCGGCGCATCGACGCGCCGCGCGTGCATCGCGCGGCCCGCCTGCGGCCGCGCGCCCCTTCCCCGCCTTACAGCAGCGGACACGCAGTGACCTGCGTGCCGCGTTCCACGCAAAGCCGTTCGTAGTCGCGCAGGTATGCGCGCTCGTCGTCGTTCAGCAGTTCGACGTCGATCAGGTCCCAGTCGTAGCCGACCGTGACGATGTTCTCGAACGCGACGGTGTCCGACGCTTCGTCGTCCGCGCGCACGATCACGATGTTCTCGATCCGCACGCCGCCCTTGCCCGCCACGTAAATGCCCGGCTCGACCGAAATCACCGCGTTCGGCACCAGCCCGTACTGCGCGCCCGGCGCGAACCGCACGCCGCCCTCGTGCACGTGGATCCCGACGCCGTGCCCGGTGCCGTGACCGAAATCGTAGCCGTGGTCGCGGCACACCTGGCGCACCGCCGCATCGACGTCGCCGCCCGTCGCCGTCTTCGGGAAACGCGTGACGAGCCCCTTGATGCAGGCCTTCAGCGCGACCGTGTAGATCTCGCGTTGCCACGGCTGCGCGACCGTCTCCGGCCGCGTGCGGCGCAGCACGACGCGCGTGCAGTCCGTCGCGAAACCGGCGTCGTAATACGCGCCGCTGTCGAGCAGCACGAGTTCGCCTTCGGTCAGCTCGACGTCGGCGCTCGCCGCCGTGTAGTGCGCGAACGCGCTGTTCGCGCCGTTCGCCGCGATCGACGGGAACGTCAGCGCGACCGCCGAGCGGGCGCCGTACGCGTCGTTGATCGTGCGGGCCAGGTCGTACTCGGTATGGCGCTGCCCCGGCTCGCCGGCCTTCGCCCAGCGCATCGTTTCGGCGATCGCCGCCGAACTGCGCGCGAACGCGTCGCGGAACCGGTCGAGCACCGCCGGCGTCTTGCAGGCGCGCAGCGCCTCGACCGGGTTGAAGTCGGCGTGCCGCGCGTGCGGCCACACGCGGCGCACCGACTCGACCAGCGCGCAGTTGACCGACTCGAAGCCGTAACACACGTGCTCGACCGCGAACCGCGCGAGGAAGCGCTCGAGTTCGGCGAAGTCGCGCCGGATCACGTGCAGCGCCGGATACGACGCCAGTTCGACCGGGCAGCGGTCGCAGCCCTCCGGCAGGAACAGCGCGACCTGCTCGCCGATAGCGAACAGGAAGCCCAGGTGCGACGACGCATTCGGGATGTGATAGCCACGGCTGTTCAGCAGGTACGCGAGGTCGTCCGACGCGCACGTGAAGAACGCGGTCGTGCCGGGCGCAGCGCCCGTGTGCGCGGCGAGCCGCCGGTTCAGCGCGTCGAGGTTCTGCGCGACGCTCGCGCCGGTCATCGCGTCCGGCAGCTCGAAGATCGGCCGCTCGACCACCCAGCCCGGCAGCGCGATCGCGCGGTCGATCTCGCGCTCGACGAGGCCCGTCCAGTCGAGCGACGCCGCCTGCGTCTGCGCGACCAGCCGGTCGCGCTGCGCGACGCTGATCCGCAGCGCGTCGTAGCCGACCCGCGCGAGCCGGCTCGCGTGCGCGAGCAGCCAGTCGGCCAGCGCCTGCCAGATCGTCACGTTCATGCCGAGCTTCTCGATGCGCACGCGCGCCGGGTCGCACTGCTGTTCGGCCTGCAGGTGATAGCGGCCGTCGACGAACAGCACGAACGGCGGCACGCCGAGAGCCTCGGCGGTCGCCGCGCTCAGGAAGATGCCGCAGCCGGCCGAGCCGTCGAAGCCCGACAGCGCGTAGCGCGGGTTGTTGCGGCGCGGCAGGTATTCGGTGATGTACTCGTCCTGCGACGTGACCACGACCGCGTCGAGCCGGGCGGCGTCGAGCAGGCGCGACAGGCCGGCCTGCGTGTCGGCGACGGACGCGTCGTACGGGGGAAGGCCGGAGAAGCTGTATTTCAGTCGATCGATCATCGGATACCCGTTATGGATTGTTGTCGGCGGCCGGCGGCGTCACGCGGCATGGCGCCCGCCTCACCCGGCACGCTGCCCGCGCGCGGACGACTCGCGACCCGGCGGGCAGCCGGGCCGTGGTGCCGTTCCCGCAGCAGGCTCTCGGGAAAATTTTTGTCTCACTTAACTTTGTTTGATGCGTGCGACAGAATCTAGAGCACGGTGAAATTGAGGTCAAGCTAAAATTTTCGTAGGGCTAAAATTGCCGGTGCGTGCGGTGCGCGACGGCGGCACCGCCGTGCGCGGCGTGGCGGCGGACCGGCGCGACTGCGCGGTACAATGCGCCCGCATCGTCGTCCCGACGGCCGTGCTTCGTGCGATTCGCGGAACGGCAACGTCCGGCGACTGCACCGCCCCCCTCGCTCGCCTCCCGACTCGTTGCCACGAAAGAGATCCATGGATTCAGACATCATGCGTATCGGCCAGCGCATTCGCCGCCTGCGCCGGGAAGCGAAGAAAACGCTGCTGGAAGTCGCGACCGAAGCGAACCTGTCGGTCGGGTTCCTGTCGCAGGTCGAGCGCCATCTGACCGGCATCTCGCTGTCATCGCTCGTCAACGTCGCGAAAGCGCTCGACGTACCGCTCAGCACGCTGATCGACCAGCCGCGCCAGGCGCAGCCCGACTCGCACGCGGGCCGCCGCGAACCGTACGCGGTCGACGCCGCGTCGCAGTGGTACGAGCGCCTGTCCACCACCTTCGACGGCAGCCAGATCAACGCGCTCAAGGTCCGGATGATGGAGGGCTACCGGTCGGAATGGGTCGCGCACGGCGGCGACGAGTTCGTGTACGTGCTGACCGGCCGGCTCTGCTACACGATCGACAAGAAGGATTACCCGCTGTCGCCCGGTGATTCGCTGCACTTCGACGCGAGGAAGCGCCATCGCGTCGCGAACGTCGGCGACGGGCCCGCGGAGCTGATCGCGGTCGGCACGCTGCCCCTCTTCGACGACAACTGCGCCGAGTTGGGGTCCGCCGCGATGAAAATCAGGCTGCTCGCGCGCGATGCCGGCGCGACCCCGGGCGAGCCGCGCGTGAGCCGCCGCGAACCGGCTCCGAAGCGGGAGCGCGACGCGGACGCCGCGCAGCCCGCCGACAAACCGGCCCGCGCCGCGGCCAAGACGGCTGCCGGGAAGTCCCGCGCGGCCACCGGCAAACGTCCGGCTGCCGCCACGCCGGCGCGCCGCACCGCCGAGCGCATGAAGAAATGACGGCTGGCGGCCGGGCGGCGCACCGCTCGGCGCGGTCCGCACGATTTGCGGAATCGATTTGCGGAATCGATTCACGGCCTGATTCACGGCCTGATTCGCAGCCCGATTCGCAGCCCGATTCGCGGCCCGGTTCGCGGCCCGGTTCGCACCCCTGGTTCGCAAGCCGGTTCCCAGTCCGATTCCCGGCCCGGTTTGCAACCCAGCTCCCAAGCCGGTTCGCAACCCAGTTCACAGCCCGGTTCCCAGCCCAGTCCGCGCCCCGATTCCCCCGCCTATTCCGCGATCGCCAGCGCCTGTTTGACGGCCTCGACCCGCGCGCGATGCACGGCGTCCTTGATCTGCATCGCATCGTTGCCGACACCGCGCGCGATCGCGCCCGCGTCGACGCTGCGCGCCGCCACCAGCGCCACGCGCAGCCGCTCGGCCTGCGGATACGGCTGCGTGTCGAGCCCGAGCCGGCCGCGCGCATCCGCTTCGCACGCCTGCAGCATCTCGGCGAAGCGCGCCGGCTTGCGCAGCGCGTCGCTGCGCTCGAAGAAGCGCACCAGCGCGGCCGCGCCCATTTCCATCACGCGATGCAGGTTGCCGTGCTCGCGCGCGACCACCAGCGCGAGATCGCGGCAATCGTTCGGCACGCGCAACCGCTCACACAGCGGCTTGATGAGGTCGACGCTGCGGCCTTCGTGGCCGACATGGCGCGGCAGCACGTCGGCGGGCGTCGTCGCCTTGCCGAGATCGTGCGTGAGCGCCGCGAAGCGCACCGGCAGCGAATAGCCCTGCTTCGCCGCATAGTCGACGACCATCATCACGTGCACGCCGGTATCGACTTCCGGGTGATAGTCGGCGCGCTGCGGCACGCCCCACAGCGCGTCGACCTCGGGCAGGATGCGCGCGAGCGCGCCGCAGTCGCGCAGCACCGCGAACATCCGCGACGGTTTCGCCTCCATCAGCCCGCGCGCGATCTCCTGCCACACGCGCTCGGGCACCAGCGCATCCGCTTCGCCCGCGTCGACCATCCGCCGCATCAGCGCGAGCGTGTCGTCCGCGACCGTGAAATCGGCGAAGCGCGCGGCAAAGCGCGCGATCCGCAGGATCCGCACCGGATCCTCGACGAACGCGTCGCCGACATGCCGGAACACGCGTGCGCGCAGGTCGGCCTGTCCGTCGAACGGATCGATCACCGGGCCGACCAGCGCGCCCTCCGGGCTCACTTCGCGCGCCATCGCGTTGATCGTCAGGTCACGCCGCGCGAGGTCCTCTTCGAGCGTCACGTCCGGCGCATAGTAGAACTGGAAGCCGTGATAGCCGGCCGCCGTCTTGCGCTCGGTGCGCGCGAGCGCGTATTCCTCCTGGGTGCCCGGATGCAGGAACACGGGGAAATCCTTGCCGACCGGCCGGAAGCCCTGCGCGGCCATCTGCTCGGGCGTCGCGCCCACCACCACGTAGTCGCGGTCCTGCACCGGCACGCCGAGCAATTCGTCGCGGATCGCTCCGCCTACTGCGTAGATGTTCATGGCGTCGGTTCGTATTCGGCGATCACGTTGGTTTCGCGGCGCGCGCCATCGATCCAGCGCTGCACCGCCGGCAGTGCCGTCACGCGCGCCGCATACCCGGCCGCTTCCGGCGACAGCGCCGGCGCATACGTGTTGAAGCGCATCACGACGGGCGCATACATCGCATCGGCGATGCCGAATTCGCCGAACAGGAACGGGCCGCCCGAGGCCTCGATGCACGCGCTCCACAGCGCGTCGATGCGCGCGACGTCGGCGAGCGCCTCGGGCGTCGCGCCGCGCCCCGGCATCGACGCGCGCACGCTCATTCCCATCTGCGTGCGCAGCGCGGCGAAGCCCGAATGCATCTCGGCCGAGATGCAGCGCGCATGCGCGCGATCGAGCGGATCGGCCGGCCACATCGGGAACTGCGGATAGCGCTCGGCGAGCGTCTCGGCGATCGCGAGCGAATCCCAGATCGCGACGCCGTGGTCGTCGATCAGGCACGGCACCTTGCCGGTCGGCGAATACTCGCGGATGCGCGCGGCCGTGTCGTCGCGGCGCAGCTCGATCACGATCTCGTCGAACGGGATGCCGAAATGCGCGAGCAGCAGCCACGGCCGCATCGACCACGACGAGTAGTTCTTGTCTCCAATGACGAGTTTCATGGCGGTGTTCCGGAAAGCGCGAAAGTGAATGACGGAAGCGACGGTCCGCGGCGCCTAGCGGCGGCGCGAGCGGAACCAGTCGAAGCGGGAGCGCCGCGCGGCATGGCCGAGATACGCGGGCGCGATACTCTCGAGACTCGCGGGCGAGATCCCGAGTTCCGGTGCGAGCGGCCCGGACAGCACGTTCGGCACCGACATCGACGCGAGATTGTCGCGCGTGATCACCGGCTCGCCGGGCAGGCATTCGAACACGCTCGCCTGCAGCCGCGCGAGCGCGTCGGGCAGCCGCACGATGCGTGCCTGCCGGCCGACCAGCGTGCCGCAATAGCGCACCAGCTGCTCGAGCGTGTAGACGGTCGGGCCGCCGAGTTCGTAGGTCTTGCCGTGCGCGGCCGCGAGATCCAGCGTGTTGACGAACGCGCGCACGACATCGCCGACGAACACCGGCTGGAAGCGCGCATCGGGCATCGCGAGCGGCAGCACCGGCAGCGTGCGCTGCAGGTTCGCGAACGTGTTCAGGAACGCGTCGCCGGGGCCGAACACGACCGACGGGCGGAAGATCGTCAGCGCGAGCGAATCGGTCGCCGCGACCGCATGCAGCGCGGCCTCGCCGTCGCCCTTCGAGCGCTGGTACATGCTCGGGCCGTGCGAATCGGCGCCGAGCGCGCTCATGTGCAGCACGCGCCGCACGCCGACTTCGACGCACGCGGCGGCCAGCGCGGCCGGCAGCGCGACGTGCGCGCGCTCGAACCCGGGCCCGTACGGCGTGCCGCGGCCGCCGTGCAGCACGCCGACGAGATTGACGGCCGCATGCGCGCCGGCGACGAACCGGGCGAGCGTGCGCGTATCGAGCGCGTCGAGCTCGACGATCTCGACCGGCAGCATCTGCAGGTGGCGTGCGTGCTCGCGCCGCCGCGTGCCGATCCGCACCTGCTTGCCGGCGTCGATCAGCGCGTTGACGAGCCGGCTGCCGATGAAGCCGGTGCCGCCCAGCAGCGCGACGGTCTGGCGATCCATGTTCGGGTCCTCAAAAGAACACTGCCGCGTCTCGCGCGGCAGTGTGAAGATTGCGGATCAGGGCGAGATCATGCCTAGGCGTTTCTTCAACGACTGCGGTTTGCCCTCGAAGAGCGCCGCGTAGTAGACGGTATTCGACAGCACGTTCTTCACGTAGTCGCGCGTCTCGTTGAACGGAATCGTCTCCGCGAAGATCGCGCCTTCGACCGGCTGCGTCAACACCTGGCGCCACTGGCGCGGCCGGCCCGGACCCGCGTTGTAGCCGGCGGTTGCCAGCACCGGCGAGCTGTCGAAGTTGTTGTAGATGTCCGCCAGATACCAGGTGCCGAGCTGGATGTTGGTATTGATGTCGTGCATCTGCGCACGCGTGATCGTGCCCATCCCGAGCTTCTTCGCGACGAGCTGCGCGGTAGCCGGCATCAGCTGCATCAGGCCGCCCGCGCCGACCGACGAACGCGCGTTCGTGATGAAGCGCGACTCCTGGCGGATCAGCCCGTATGCCCATTCGATGTCGAGGCCCGACGACTGCGCGTAGCGCTCGACGATGTCACGGTACGGCGACGGGTAGCGCAGCGTGAAGTCGTGCTCGGCCTTCGTGCGGTCGGCCGTGTTGACGGTGCGGTCGAGCAGGTCGATGCGCTTGCCGTATTCTGCGGCCGCGAGCAGCTGGCGATCGGTCATCCCGCGCAGCGGCCAGTTCCATTCGCGGTTGCCTTCGAGACGCAGGTTCAGCCCGTAGAAGCGTTGCGCGAGCGCGAAGCCCGGGATCTTGCTCATCGCGTCGATGTCGCCATCGCTCACCTTCGTGCGCGGCGGGATCGACGTGCGCTGGCCAAGCTCTTCGCCGGCGAGCTGCCCGTAGAAGTTGTACTGGCCCGCGACCTGCTCGAATTCCTGGTTCGCCTGCAGCGTGTCGCCGCTCTGCTTGAGCGCGCGCGCATGCCAGTAGATCCATGCCGGATCGTCGCGCAGCGACGGCGGCATCTGTTCGATCGACCAGCGCACCATCGGCCAATTGCCGGCGAGCAGCGCGGCGCGCGTGCGCCATTCGTAGCCCGGGTTCGACAGCGGCGCGTTCGCGGATTTCGCATACCAGACCGACGCGAGCGCCGAGCGCTTGATCGCGCCCTGGTAGCCGATCGCGCCCCACGCGATCGCCTGCTCCTGCTTCGTCAGCGAGCCGGCGATCGACGTCAGCATCCCGGCCGCCGCGTCCGGATCGTTGCGCGCCATGCGGCCGAGCGCGATCAGCGCGAGCTGGTGCGATGCCGCGTCGGGGCCGACGCCGCGCGCGAGGTACAGCGGCGGCGCGCTGGTCGCCTGGTCGAAACCGACCGGGCGCGCGCCGAGCGCGTCGACGATCTTGCCGCCGAGCGTCGTGTAGTTCTGCTCGTACGCGAGGCGCGCCTGCTGCCACACGTCGTCGCTCGTGAACTGCTGGTTGACGGTGAGCGCCGTAATCAGGTCGACACAGGCGTCGCCGTAGTATTTCGGCTCGACGAGCAGCGCACGCGCCGCCTCGGCGACGTTCTCGCCGCGCGCCGCGCGCGATTCGAGCGCGTAGCACTTGACCTGCGTGTCGTCGTCGAGCACGAAGCGCTTGTACTGGTCGTCGAAGTTGCGCCAGTCGTGACGCGCGCCGAGCACGAGCAGGTAGTCGTTGCGCAGGCGGTCGGCGATCGCCTGGCCGTCGTAGCGCTGCAGGAACGACTGCACCGGCGCGTCCGGTGCGTCGACGCGTGCGCGGCCGGTCGAATCGAACAGCTGCGGCTTGATCTGGAAATACTCGACGTAGGACGGGACCGGATAGTTCGGGATCATCGACGCGAGCTGCGCGGCCTTCGCGGCGTCGTTGCGGCGCGCGGCCTCGCGCAGCTGCACGAAGATCTGGTCGTCCCCGGCGAGCGTGTCGTCGCCCGGTGCGGCGCACGCGGCCGTGCCCGCGACGAGCGCGGCGGCCGAAAGCGTGAGCGCGACCGCGCGATATACTCGGAAAAGGCTGTTCGACATCGTTATGAATGGAGCACGAAGTGAGCGAAAGCATAGCATGCAACCCTGTGCCGAACCCGAAGGTTGCACTGCGCAAAACGCTGTCCGGCGCGCGTCGCGACGCCGCGTCGCAGCCCGCCGCGAACGCCGCGCTCGACGCGCGGCTGCGCCTGTTGCTCGAGCGCCTCGCGCCCGCGACGGTCGGCTTCTACTGGCCGCTGCCGGGCGAATTCGACGCGCGCGACGCGGTGCTCGCGTGGGCCGCGGCCGGCGCGGGCCGCCGCGCCGCGCTGCCGGTGATCGGCGAGCGTCACACGCCGCTCGCGTTCCATGCGTGGGATGCGGATACGCCGATGCGCGAAGGCCATCACCGGATTCCGGAACCGGCGTCGGGCGTCGTCGTCGTGCCCGACCTGCTGCTGATTCCGTGCGTGGGATTCGATCTGCAGCGCTACCGGCTCGGCTATGGCGGCGGCTACTACGACCGCACGCTCGCGGTGTGGCCCGGCGACACGCTGCCGGTGACGGTCGGCATCGCGTATGAAGCGTGCCGCGTCGATGCGCTGCCGGCCGAGGCGCACGATCTCGCGATGCGCTGGATCGTGACCGACGGCGCGCTTTACCCGGCCGCCTGATGACGCGGCGCGCGCTGCTGCGTGAGCGGCATGCCGCGCGTCACCGCGCTCACCCTCCCGTCCGCAATCGTTTACAGCGACGCCGCCGCGCGCGCGGCCGTGTCGTAGAGGCCCGATGCGTGGCGCAGCAACTGCGCCGCGTCGCCGATCTGCTCGTTGGTGAGGCCGCTGTCCTTGAGCGTCTCGATCAGGCAGTGCTCGCGCACCTCCCGATACTTCAGGCACAGCTCGCGGCCCGCGTCGGTCGCGAAGAAGAACACTTCCTTGCCGCTCTTCTCGCTCTTCACATAGCCGCGCGCGATCAGTTTTTTCAGCGCATAGGTCGCGACGTGCGTATCCTCGATATTGAGCACGAAGCAGATGTCGGCGAGCTTCTTCTTGCGTTCGCGGTGGCTCACGTGATGCAGCAGCGACACCTCGACCGCCGTCATGTCCTTCGCGCCCGCGGCCGACATGCAGCGCACCATCCAGCGGTTGAATGCGTTGCCGGCCATGATGAGCCCGTATTCGAGTTCCGACAGCTCCGCGCTCGAATCGGAAACGAGGTGTTCGGATGACACGATCTTGGTCGCAGGACGCTTCATGGAAAGGCGGAGCAAGCCGGATGACAGGGTGTGCCGAGTGTACGCCAGAAGCCCGGACATACGGGCTAGGCGAAAACGCTTATTGGGAAGTTGTCGATATTTTATTGACAATGTGCGCTAACATTGCCGTCCGAACCGTGCCAGTCCGATGACGCAACCCCGCATTTATCCGCTCGGCGATGCCGCCCTCGTCTGCGAGGTACCGCCGCCCGCCACGCTCGATTGCCAGCGCCGCGTCTGGGCCGTCGCCGAGGTCGCGCGCGCGTGGCCCGACGTGATCGACGTCGTGCCGGGCATGAACAACCTGACGATCGTGTTCGACGCGCTCGCCACGACGGCCGACTCGCTCACGCCGGCGCTGCGCGACGCGTGGGAAACCGCCGATATCGAGCACGCGGACGGCCGGGAAATCGACATCCCGGTCGAATACGGCGGTGCCGCCGGCCCCGACCTCGCCGCCGTCGCCGCGCACACCGGGCTGTCGGCCGACGAAGTCGTCGCGCGCCACGCGGCCGGCGCCTACGTCGTGTTCTTCGTCGGCTTCCAGCCGGGCTTCGCGTATCTCGGCGGCCTCGATGCGTCGCTGCACACGCCGCGCCGCGCGGCCCCGCGCCTCGAGGTGCCGGCCGGCTCGGTCGGCATCGGCGGTGCGCAGACGGGCATCTATCCGGCCACGTCGCCCGGCGGCTGGCAGCTGATCGGCCGCACGTCGCACGTGCTGTTCGACCCGGCGCGGCCGCAGCCCACGCTGCTGCTGCCCGGCGACCGCGTGCGCTTCACCATTGCCGGAGTCGACGCGACATGAGCCAGAACACCGCACCGGGCACGATCGAGGTCGTCCGCGCCGGCCCGCTGTCGACCGTGCAGGATCTCGGCCGCCGCGGCACGCGCCATCTCGGCGTCGCGCAGGGCGGCGCGCTCGACGGCCTCGCGCTCGAGGTCGGCAACCGGCTCGTCGGCAACCGCCCCGACGCGGCGGCCGTCGAAATCACGATCGGCCCGGCCGCGTTCCGCTTCACGCGCGCGACGCGCATCGCGATCACCGGCACCGAATTCGGCGCGACGCTCGACGGCCGGCCCGTGTATTCCTGGTGGAGCCTGCCGGTCGACGCCGGCCAGACGCTCGTGCTGCCGGCCGCGAAACGCGGCATGCGCGGCTACCTGTGCATCGCGGGCGGCATCGACGTACTGCCGATGCTCGGCTCGCGCAGCACCGATCTCGCGTCGCGCTTCGGCGGCCTCGGCGGCCGCGCACTGCGCGACGGCGACCGGCTGCCGGTCGGCGTGCCGCCGGCCGGCGCCGGCTGCCTCGCGGCCGACGCGCCCGAATTCGGCGTGAAGGCGCCCGCGTGGTGCGCGTTCGTGCGCGTCGACGAACCGCCGCGCCGCCACCGGCCCGCGCATGCGCCGTGGGCGATGCCCGTGCGCGTGCTGCCGGGCCCCGACTACGCGTCGTTCGCGGCCGATTCGCAGCAGGCGTTCTGGGACGAGGAATGGCTCGTCACCGCGAACAGCAACCGGATGGGCTATCGTCTCGCCGGCGCCGAACTGGTGCGCGAGCGGCCGGTCGAGCTGCTGTCGCACGCGGTGCTGCCCGGCACGATTCAGGTGCCGCCGAACGGCCAGCCGATCGTGCTGATGCACGACGCGCAGACCACCGGCGGCTATCCGAAGATCGGCACGGTGATCCGCGCGGATCTCTGGAAACTCGCACAGGCGCGGCTCAACCTGCCGATCCGCTTCGTGCGCACGACACCCGACGCCGCGCGCGCCGCCCTGGTCGCAGAACGTGCCTATCTGCGCCAGATCGACGTCGCGATCGAGATGCGCGAGGAAACGCGCCGCCGCGCGCAATCGCGCGCAGCGTGACAATGACGGAAGCAGGACGAAGGACGCGCCACGCACCCGTGGACGAGGAACATCATGGAAATCGATCTGAATGCCGATCTCGGTGAAGGATGCGGATCGGACGAGGCGCTGCTCGACCTCGTCACGTCGGCGAACATCGCGTGCGGCTGGCATGCAGGCGGCGCCAATGCGATGCGCGACTGCGTGCGCTGGGCCGTGCAGAAAGGCGTGTCGATCGGCGCGCACCCGAGCTTTCACGACCCGGAGAATTTCGGCCGCAAGGAAATGCAGCTGCCGGCCGGCGACATCTATGCGGGCGTGCTGTACCAGCTCGGCGCGCTGTCGGCGATCGCGCAGGCCGAGGGCGGCCGCATCGCGCACGTGAAGCCGCACGGCGCGCTGTACAACCAGGCCGCGCGCGACCCGCTGATCGCCGACGCGGTGGTGTCCGCGATCCACGACTTCGATCCGTCGCTGGCCGTGTTCGGGCTCGCGAACAGCGTGTTCGTCGCGGCCGCGCGCCACGCGGGACTCGCCGCGGTGGAGGAAGTGTTCGCCGATCGCGGCTACCGCGCGGACGGCTCGCTCGTGCCGCGCAACCAGCCCGGCGCGCTGATCGACGATGAAGATGCGGTGCTCGCGCGCACGCTCGACATGGTGCGCGAGCGGCAGGTGCGGGCAGTGAGCGGCGAGTGGGTGCCGCTCAACGCGCAGACGGTCTGCCTGCACGGCGACGGCCCGCATGCGCTCGCGTTCGCGAAACGGATCCGCGCGGCGCTCGAAGCGGCGGGTGTCGACGTCGTCGCGCCCGGCGCGCTGCAGGCCGGGGAAGACGCATGATGGCGTGACGCGTCGTCGAAGCGCTCAGCCGTCGCAGGTCGAAAACCGCCGCCACAAAAGAAAAAAGCGCCCTCGTGGCGCTTTTCTGTTGGCGCAATCGCCGCGGACTTCGCCGTCTGTCGATTCGCCCCCCGAAACCGTCTGTCGACGGTGACCGGAAACATGCTCCGGATCAAAAAACGTCCGCCGCCGCCCGCTTGCTGCTTCCCCCGGTCGGACGACGGAACGTTGCTTATGCCGCAAGTCTGTCGCATGCATTTGTTGTGCCGACGATGTTTGGCCCCGCCGTGCATGCAGACACTCCGCGGCCGGCACGTTACAGACGTGCCGGCTACGCCAACCCCGCGCTTTGTTTTCTGCTACCCCGTAGAACTTATCTATTCTTTTCATTTTTTCAACTTGTGGGATGAAGAATAGAGATTGGCAGAACCGGATGTCAATCGTTTTAAACGCTATTTCCTGAAGATTCGAGGGTTTTCCTTATCGAGTCGCGCGGCCGCGCGGGGGCCTCGCAGCGCATGCATCTCGTCGATCAAACAGGGGAGGATCGGCGCGCGGTGCGCGGCGCGATCAGTTCGCGTCGACCTGATACCCTTGCTGGCGCAACAATTCGAGCACGCCGCGCGGGCCGCCCAGATGCAGCGCGCCGATGGCCACGAATACCGGCCGGTTCGGCGCGGCGATTGCCGTCATCCGTGCAACGAAGCGCCGGTTGCGCTCGTACAGGATCTTGTTGTCGATCGACGCCGACAGCGCCTTCGAACGGGCCAGCCGCTCGCTCTTCGCGACCGCCCACGCCGAGATCGCGTCGGCGTCGCCAATTCGCCACAGCCGGTGCAGCGCCTTGATGTCGTCGGCGTTCTGCGCCGGGGTCTGCACCATGTCCTGCGCGAGCATCTCGCGCTGCTCGGCGAGCGTCAGCCCGGTGAACGCGCGCATCTGCTCGGCGAGCGCCTCGAGCCCGATCACGCGGCCGCCCTTCTTCTTCAGGAACACGTTCTGCAACTGCGCCTCGGTGCCGTACTCGGTCTGCAGGCCGGCCGCCAGCGAGTCGTAGGTTTCGACGACCAGCGCCGCGAGCCACGGCCGCATCCGGCGGATCTCCGCGAGCGCGGCCGGGTTGCCGCGCAGGCGCGCCGCGAGGCGCTGCCACTGCGGCTCGGGCAGCAGGCGCTGCAGGCACGGGTAGCGGCACACGCCGTACTTCGACACGTCGTCCTGCGATTCGAGGAGATCATCCGGCGACAGTTCGAGCGCGAGCGTCGGCGACGCGGCGAGCGCCGCGAGGATGCGCGGCCTGAACGGCTGCGCGGGCGGATAGTCGGACGGGTCGCCCGTGTGCAGCGTGCCGAGCACGTACAGCGTGACCCTGCCCCGGGTCGCGACATAGAACGGCATGCGCGCGGGCTGCACGCGCACCGTGCCGCGCGCGACCGTGCCGTTCGACACGGACGGCACGTGGAAACCCGGCAGGTTCATGCCGGGCGGCGGAACCTGCGACGGATGGATCGGCGAACTCGCCGGCGCGCGCCGTTCGGCACGCGCGGCGTCGACCGGGACCAGCACGCTGGCCGCCACGCACGCGCCGGCCAGCGCCGCGCCCGTGACCGTGCGCACGCTCCAGCGCCGTGCATTGCGGCACGCGCGCATCACGCGCGCGCGGCCGCCCCCCGAACGGCGCACGCCAGGCGCGCGCGCCGCCAAACCATCAGGCATTCACCTCCCCTACCTCCTCGGCGCGATGGCAGGCCACGCGGCGTCCGTCGACGTCGCGCAGCTGCGGTTCCTCGACGCGGCAGCGCTCGACCGCGTACGGGCAGCGCTGGTGAAACGCGCAGCCCGACGGCGGATTGAGCGGCGACGGCAGCTCGCCCTGCAGCTTGATCTGCACGCGGCGGTCTTCCTCGAAGATCGCCGGCGTCGCCGACATCAGCGCGCGCGTGTACGGATGGCGCGGATGCGCGTAGATCGTCGCCTTGTCGCCGAGCTCGGCGACGCTGCCGAAGTACATCACCATCACGTCGTCGGCGACGTGCTCGACCACCGACAGGTTGTGCGAGATGAACACGTAGCTCGTCTTGAACTGCTCCTGCAGGTCCATGAACAGGTTCAGGATCTGCGCCTGGATCGACACGTCGAGCGCGGACACCGGTTCGTCGGCGACCACGATCCGCGGATCGAGGATCATCGCGCGCGCGATCGCGACCCGCTGGCGCTGGCCGCCCGAGAACATGTGCGGATAACGCTTCGCGTGCTCGGGCCGCAGGCCGACCGTGCGCATGATCTGCGCGACGCGCTGCGCGCGTTCGGCGGCCGTCAGGTTCGCGTTGATCTCGAGCGGCTCGGAGAGCGTCTGCTCGACGGTCTTGCGCGGGTTCAGCGACGCGAACGGGTTCTGGAACACCATCTGTACGCGGCGGCGCAGGTCGGCGACCGTCTCGCGGCTCGCGCCGGCCACGTCCTTGCCGTCGATCGTCAGGTGGCCCGAGGTGGGCGTCTCGATCATCGTGAGCTGGCGCGCGAGCGTCGATTTCCCGCAGCCGGACTCGCCGACGACGGCGAGCGTCTTGCCGCGCTTGAGCGTGAACGACACGCCGTTCAGCGCCTTCACGGTGCCCTGCCCGAACATCCCGCGCTTGACCGTGTAGTGCTTCGCGAGCCGGTCGGCGACCAGCACCGCTTCCTCGTCGTGCGGCACGCGAGGCGTTTCGTGGACTGCATTCATCGTGCGCCTCCCGTCAGGTCGAGGTTGGAAACATTGAGCGGCTTGATGCAGCGCGCGCGCATCGCATCGTTGGCCGGCACCAGCGTATCGAGCGCCGGACGCGCCTTGCGGCAATCGTCGACGACGTACTTGCAGCGCGGCGCGAACAGGCACCCGGACGGGCGATCATCGCGGCCCGGCACCATGCCCGGCAATGCGGCAAGGCGACGCGCCCCCTGATTGTGCTCGGGAATCGCCGCGAGCAGCGCTTCGGTATACGGATGATGCGGCGCACGGAAGATGTCCGGCACGCGATTGGTCTCGATGACCTCGCCCGCATACATCACCGCGACGCGCTGCGCGACCTCCGACACGACGGCCAGGTCGTGCGAGATCAGCACGAGCGCCATCCCGCGCTCCTTCTGCAGCTTCACGAGCAGGTCCATGATCTGCGCCTGGATCGTCACGTCGAGCGCGGTGGTCGGCTCGTCGGCGATCAGCAGCTTCGGGTTGCACGCGACCGCCATCGCGATCATCACGCGCTGGTTCATGCCGCCCGACATCTGGTGCGGGAACGCCGTGATGCGGTTCTTCGCATCCGGAATGCCGACCTGGTCGAGCAGCTCGAGCGCGCGCCGGTGCAGCGCGTCGCCGCGCAGGCCTTCGTGCAGCTTCAGCACCTCCTTGATCTGGTAGCCGACCGTGTAGCTCGGGTTCAGGCTCGTCAGCGCGTCCTGGAACACCATCGCAATGTCCTTGCCGACGATCTTGCGGCGCGCCTTCGGCGACGCCTTCAGCAGGTCCACGCCGTTGAACGTGACCTCGTCGGCCGTCACCTTGCCCGGCGCATCGATCAGGCCCATCAGCGCCATCATCGTCACGCTCTTGCCCGAGCCCGATTCGCCGACGACGCCCACCACCTCGCCCGGCGCGATCGACAGGTTGATCCGGTCGACCGCGGGCAGGCCGTTGAAGTTCACCGCGAGATTGCGGATAGTCAGTAGATCTTGGCTCATGGTCACGCCATCCGCTTCAGTTTGGGATCGAGCGCGTCGCGCAGCCCGTCGCCGAGCAGGTTGATCGCGAGCACCGAAATCAGGATCGACAGGCCGGGCATCGTCACGATCCACCATGCGTTGTCGATGTAGTCGCGCGCGGACGCGAGCATCGCGCCCCACTCGGCGGTCGGCGGCTGCACGCCGAGGCCGAGGAAGCCGAGCGCGGCCGCGTCGAGGATGGCCGACGAGAAGCCGAGCGTCGCCTGCACGATCAGCGGCGCCGTGCAGTTCGGCAGCACCTGCGAGAACATCAGGCGCAGCGTGCCGGCACCGGCCACGCGCGACGCCGTCACGTACTCCTTCTGCAGTTCGCCGAGCGCGGATGCGCGCGTGAGACGCACGTAGGCCGGCAGCGCGACGATCGCGATCGCGAACATCGTGTTGGTGAGGCCCGGGCCGATGATCGCGACGACCGCGACCGCGAGCAGCAGCGACGGCAGCGCGAGCAGCACGTCCATGATGCGCATCACGGGCGTGTCGGCCCACTTCTGGAAGAACGCGGCGATCAGCCCGAGCACGATGCCGGGGATCAGCGCGAGCACGACCGACACGAAGCCGATCCAGAACGACATGCGCGCGCCGAACATCAGGCGCGAAAGGATGTCGCGGCCCGCTTCGTCGGTGCCGAGGATGAACTGCCAGTTGCCGCCCGCGAGCCATGCGGGCGGGATCTTCACGTAGTCGCGGTATTGCTCGACCGGGCTGTGCGGCGCGATCAGCGGCGCGAACAGCGCGACGAGGATCAGCACCAGCACGACGATGCCGGCGCCGACGGCGCCGCGGTTGCGCGAGAAATTGGCCCAGAACTCGCGCAGCGCGAGCGCACGGCCGCCGGCCGGCGCGGATTCGCTCGGCAGGGTGTTTTGCAGATTGCTCATGGGATTACCTCGTGTGGCGGATGCGCGGATTCAGCACGCCGTACAGCAGGTCGACGACCAGGTTCACGACGATCACGAGCGTCGCGATCAGCAGGATGCCGCCCTGGACGACCGGATAGTCGCGGCGGCCGATCGCATCGATCAGCCACTTGCCGACACCGGGCCACGAAAAGAGCGTCTCGGTCAGCACGGCGCCCGCGAGCAGCGTGCCGATCTGCAGGCCGATCACGGTGACGACCGGAATCAGCGCATTGCGCAGCGCATGCACGACGACCACGCGCACGGGCGACAGCCCCTTCGCGCGCGCCGTGCGGATGTAGTCCTCGCGCAGCACTTCGAGCATCGACGAGCGCGTCATCCGCGCGATCACCGCGAGCGGGATCGTGCCGAGCACGATCGCCGGCAGGATCAGGTGGCTGACAGCCGATTTGAACGCGCCTTCGTCGGGTGCGAGCAGCGCGTCGATCAGCATGAAACCGGTCGGATGCGGGAAATCGTATTCGACCGCGATGCGGCCCGACACGGGCGTCCAGCCGAGGTACGACGAAAACACCATGATGAGGATCAGCCCCCACCAGAAGATCGGCATCGAGTAGCCGGTGAGCGCGGTGCCCATCACGCCATGATCGACGACCGAGCCGCGCCGCAGCGCGGCGATCACGCCGGCCGGCAGCCCGACCGCGAGCGCGAACACGAGCGCGCACAGCGACAGTTCGACGGTCGCCGGGAAGCGCGCGAAGAATTCGCCCGCGACGCTGGTGTTGGTGATGATCGACGTGCCGAGGTCGCCATGCAGCGCCCGGCCGATGTAGTGGATGTACTGCAGGGGCAGCGGCTGGTCGAGCCCGAGGCGTTTCATGGCCTCCGCATGCATCGCGGGATCGACGCCACGCTCGCCCATCATCACTTCGATGGGGTCGCCCGGTATCAGGTGAATCAGCGCAAACGCCAGGATGGTGATGCCGATGAAGGTCGGGATCACCATGCCCACGCGGCGCAACACGAATGTGAACATGATGCGTCTCGTATTTTCTTGTGGGAAATGTACGACCGGCGACGAGGGGCTTTTGGCCCCTCGTCGCCGGATGATTTCAAGCCGGTCTTCTCAAGACGACAGCTTACGCCAGGCCGGTTACTTCACGCTGACACCGTCGAAACGCGCATAGCCGAGCGGCTCGATGCGCATGTCGACCACGTTCTTGCGTACCGGCTGGTAGACCGTCGAGTTCGCGATCGGCGAGAACGGCAGCTGCTGCGCGAAGATCTGCTGGGCCTGCGTGTAGATCTTCGTGCGCGCGTCCTGGCCCGTCGTCGTGCGACCCTTCTGGATCAGGTCGTCGAACGGCTTGTAGCACCAGTGCGAGAAGTTGTTGCCCTTGATCGCCTCGCAGCCGAGCAGCGTGCCGAGCCAGTTGTCCGGGTCGCCGTTGTCGCCCGTCCAGCCGATCAGCATCGTGTCCTGCTCGCCCGTGTGTGCGCGCTTGATGTACTCGCCCCACTCGTACGTGACGATCTTCGCCTTCACGCCGATCTTCGCCCAGTCGGCCTGGATCATCTCGGCCATCAGGCGGGCGTTCGGGTTGTATGCGCGCTGCACCGGCATCGCCCACAGCGTGATGTCGAAACCGTTCGGATAGCCGGCCTTCGCGAGCAGCGCCTTCGCCTTCTCGGTGTCGTTCGGGGCCATCTTCAGGTTCTTGTCGTACGACCATTGGGTCGGCGGCATCGGCGCGCTGGCGGCCTGGCCGGCACCCTGATAGACGGATTCGAGAATCGCCTTCTTGTTGATCGCCATGTCGAGCGCCTGACGCACTTCGAGCTTGTCGACCGGCTTGTGCTCGACGTTGTACGCGAGGTAGCCGAGGTTGAAGCCCGGCTGCGACGGCATGTCGATGCCCGAGTCGGCCTTCAGCGCCGCGATGTCGGCCGGACGCGGATAGCTCATCACCTGGCACTCGTTGCGCTTGATCTTCTGCACGCGCACGCCCGGGTCGGGCGTGATCGAGAAGATCAGCTTCGACAGCTTCACCGCGCCCTTCTTCCAGTAATCAGGATTGCCATCGAAACGGATCGTCGCGTCCTTCGTATAGCTGCGGAAGATGAACGGGCCCGTGCCGACCGGCTTCTGGTTGATGTCGGCGGCCTTGCCGGCCTTCATCAGCTGGTCGCCGTATTCGGCCGACAGGATCGACGCGAATTCCATCGCCATGTTCTGGATGAACGGCGCGTTCGGCTCGGACAGCGTGAACTTCACGGTGTACGGATCGACCTTCTCGATCTTCGTGATCAGCTTGTCGAGGCCCATGTCGGTGAAGTACGGGAACGACACCGGGTAGGCCTTGCGGAACGCATTGTTCGGATCGAGCATGCGCTCGAACGAGAACACGACGTCGTCCGCGTTGAATTCACGCGTCGGCTTGAAGAAGTCGGTCGTGTGGAACTTCACGCCATGACGCAGGTGGAACGTGTACACCTTGCCGTCGGACGAGACGTCCCACTTCTCGGCGAGGCCGGGCTCGACCTTGGTGCCGCCGCGCTCGAATTCGACGAGGCGGTTGTAGACGGTGAACGTGGCGGCGGTGAAATCGACGCCGGTCGTGAATTGCGCGGAATCAAAACCCGCCGGGCTGCCTTCTGAGCAGTAGACGAGCGTTTTGTTCGGGATCTGTGCGAATGCAGAACCCGCGACGCCGAGCGATGCCGCTGCCACGCCTGCGATGGCGGTAACACGCAGGGTGTGCAACAGACGGTTGTATTCCATGTTTCCTCCAGGTCTCCAGATCGGAACCGGTCCCCCTGGGGGCCGGGTACGCGGATATTACTTGAGCTAGCGATTTTGCAACAAGCTGGAGAAAAAACTCTTCTAGACGCGCATCCACGCGGGTTTTTGCCGATGTCTTGCACACGCGAAAAGTGCCTCTGCGCGCGCGAGCGGCCATTTCGTTCATCCCGCGCATGTTTCGTTCGACAACTAAACAATTCGGGCGCGAACGCAGAGGGTTGTCGCGCCGTGGTCGCAGCCAGTCCGCACATCGTTGCTGCTTCCGAAACGATGCATGCGATGCAATGCAACTGTCAGGCCGGCGCGTCGAGATCCGCGCTGCGCGCGGGCACGAACGCGACCGCGACGATCGACAGTGCGATTCCCGCCATCACGTAATAGGTCGGTGCGAGCGGCGTGCCCGTCACCTTGATCAGCCACGTGACGATGAACTGCCCGAAACCGCCGAACAGCATCACCGCGACGTTGTACGCGATCGACAGCCCGGTCGAGCGCACGTTGGCCGGGAACAGCTCGGCGATCATCGCGCCGAACGGCCCGTAGTAGCCGGCGAGCGTCACCGACAGCACGGCCTGCACCGCGATCAGCCGCGCGATGCTCGGCGCCGCGTCGAGCCACGCGAACAGCGGATACATCAGCACGAGCGTCAGCCCGAGCGACCACAGCGACAGACCCTTGCGGCCGATGCGGTCCGACCATGCGCCCGCGACCGGCGACAGCACCATCAGCAGCAGGTTGCCGATGATCACCGCATAGAACGATTGCGCATACGGCAGCTTCAGCTGCTTCACCGCGAAGGTCGGCAGATAGCTGATCAGCACGTAGACCGTCACCGTCAGCGCGATCACCGAGCCGAGCCCGCACAGCACCTCGCGCGGATGGCGCGTGAACACTTCGCCGAGCGTTGCGCGGCGTGCGCTTTGCTGCGCATGCAGGAACGCTTCGGAATCGGCGAGATGACGGCGGATGTAGAAACCGATCGGGCCGATCACGAGCCCGAGGATGAACGGCACGCGCCAGCCCCAGCTGCGCAGCGCGTCGTGCGACAGCCCGCGCGTGACGGCCGCGCCGACGAGCGCGCCGATCAGCAGCGCGCCCGCCTGGCTCGCCATCTGCCAGCTGCCGTAGAAGCCGCGTTTCGAGAACGGCGCGGCTTCGATCAGCAGCGCCGTTGCGCTGCCGAATTCGCCGCCCGCCGAGAAGCCCTGCAACAGGCGGCCGAGCACGATCAGGAGCGGGCCGCCGATGCCGATCGCCGCATAGGGCGGCGCGATCGCGAGCAGGAAGATGCCGGCCGTCATCAGCAGGATCACGAGCGACAGCGCGGCCTTGCGGCCCGCGCGGTCGGCGTACAGCCCGAACACGATGCCGCCGATCGGGCGCATGAAGAACGCGACGCCGAAGGTCGCGGTGGTCAGGAGCAGCGACGAGTATTCGCTGGTCGTCGGGAAGAACAGTTCGGCGATCACGACGGTCATGAAGCCGAACACCGTGAAGTCGTACCACTCGAGCGCGTTGCCGATCACGGCGGCGACTACCGCGCGGCGGTTCAGCGCGCGCTCGGGCCGGATCGTTTTCGTTGAATTCGCAATCGTCGCCATGCGAGCCTCGTTCTCGTGAATCCGCCGTATCGGGCGCGGCGCGCGGAGGGCCCGCGGCGCGTTGGTTTGCAGCGAGTGTAGAAAGCGACGGAACCGTTTTCAAGCATAAAAAACGCCCGCCATCGTCCGATGGCGGGCGTTTTGCGGTTTTCGCCACATTGCGGCATCGCACGATGCCGCCGCGGCCATCAACCCATCTTCGAGAATGCGCTGCACCAGCCCTTCGCCGATACCTGCTTGCCCGGGAATGCACCGCACGGGCCCGACGCCGAGCCCTTCTTGCCCTGGTACAGCATGCAGGCCGCGCAATCCTGGCCCGCTGCGTATTTCGGATACTTCGTCTTGTCGACCTTCGTCGCATCGGCCTTGTAGCCGAGCGCCACGGCGGTCGGATCCGTTTCCGACAGCATCGGCGCATCGGCCAGCGCTTCGCGCGACAGCGCCAGCGCGGACACGGCGCCGATGCTCGTGATCAGGAAACTCCGACGGGATGTTTTCATGGGGGACTCGCTCCAACGTTATCGGTTTGAAAGCCGTTCTGGCGACGGCCGTTCAACAGAATAACGCTCAAGCGCATGAATGTGCGCGCCGAAATGCCGGAGATAAGGGATTTCACACGGGTCTCGCCCGGGGTTTCGCACGGCCGGCCCGCACGGATGCGGGCCGTGAGCGTCAGCCATGCGACGTCATGTCGGCGACGCGCTGCGCGAGCGCGAGCGACGCGGTCAGCCCCGGCGACTCGATGCCGAACAGGTTCACGAGGCCGCGCACGCCGTGCTGCGCCGTGCCCTGCACGATGAAGTCGGCCGGCGGCTCGCCGGGCCCCGCGAGCTTCGGCCGGATCCCCGCGTAGGCCGGCTGCAGCGCGTCATCCGGCAGGTCGGGCCAGTACGTGCGGATCGACGTGTAGAACGCCGGCGCGCGCGCCGGATCGACTTCGTAGCGCAGCGCATCGACCCACTCGACGTCCGGGCCGAAGCGCGCCTGCCCGGCGAGATCGAGCGTCAGATGCACACCGAGCCCCGCGCGGTCGGGCAGCGGATAGACGAGATGCGAGAACGGCGCGCGCCCGGACAGGCTGAAGTAGTTGCCGCGCGCGAGATAGAGCGGCGGCACCCAGCGCGGATCGAGGCCGCGCGTGCGGCGTGCGAGCGCCTGCGCGCCGAGGCCCGCGCTGTTGATCACGCACGCGGCCTCGATTTCGGTCGGCGCGTCGCCGCCGGTGCGCACGACGAAGCGGCCGCCGCGCAACACGTCGATCGACTCGACCGGGGATTTCAGCGCGCACACCGCGCCGTCGCGCTCCGCGTCGCCGAGCAGCGCGAGCATCAGCTGGTGACTATCGACGATGCCGGTGCTCGGCGAAAACAGCGCCTCCACGCAATCGAGCGCGGGCTCGAGCGTCTGCGCCTCGGTGCGCGTGAGCGGCATCAGGTCGAGCACGCCGTTTTCCGCCGCGCGCGCGGCGATCGCCTTCAACTGCTTCACCTGCGCGGTGCTCGTCGCGACGAGCAGCTTGCCCACGCGCCGGTGCGGCACGTGACGCGTCTCGCAGAACTCGTACAGCAGGTCGCGCCCGCGCACGCACGACATCGCCTTCAGCGAGCCGCGCGCGTAGTAGAGCCCCGCGTGAATCACCTCGCTGTTGCGCGAGCTCGTGCCCGTGCCGATTGCGTCGGCCGCCTCGAGCACGATCGTTTCGCGTCCGCGCGCGGCCAGCTCCCGCGCAATCGCAAGACCGACGACACCCGCGCCGATCACCACACAATCCATCTGCTCCATGGCGTTTCGCGTCGCTCACGCGTCGAGGGGAGAGAAGAGAATTGTACGTCCCGGTTCGCCCGCCTGCCGAACGCGCTTGCATCGGCACCTCGCGTGCGCCGCGCCGCACGGCGCGACGCGCGCAGGCCGCGGCGAGGCGCGCGCCGCCGGCTCAGAACCCGATCGGCCGGCGCTTCGCCGCGCCCTCGTCGGCGCGGATGTCGGACGGTGCGATCACGTCCCGGCCGTCGAGCCGCGCGGCGCCGAACGCATGCAGCAGCGCACGGCGCATCGTGCGCGGCGGCGTCGCGGCCAGCACGTCGAGCGCGTCGTCGTCGAGCGTGTCGGGGAAGCGCCGCCCCCACGCGTGCGACGTGCGGATCTCGTCGTAGATCGTCTGCGCGATCCGGCGCGCGCCGGCCGCGTCCGGCGGCGCGATCTCGTACACGTTCATCCGGTTCAGCAGCGGCTCCGGGATCGCCTGCGCATCGTTCGCGGTCGCGACCCAGATCACGTTGCCCGCGTCGATCGGCACCTCGGCGAATTCGTCGACGAACGCGCGCGCGGTGTCGTGCTCGAGCAACGCGTACAGCGCGCCGAGCGGATCGTATTGCGCGTCGCTGCCCGCCTTGTCGATCTCGTCGACCGCGATCACCGGGTTCGCGTAGCTGCCGTTGACGAGCGCTTCGAACACCTTGCCGGGCTTCGCGTTCTTCCATTGCGACGACGCGCCCGACAGGATCCAGCCGGCCGTCAGCGAACTCATCGGCACGTAGTGGTACGCGGTGCCGAGCAGCTGTGCGAGCGCCTTCGCGAAATGCGTCTTGCCGATGCCGGGCGGCCCAAGCAGCAGGATCGGCATCAGTTCGAGCCGGTCGTCGGTCTCGAGGCACAGCGCGACCTGCTTGCGCACGTCGTCGAGGGGCTCCGTGAAATTGGGCAGCGCGTCGCCGAGTTCGTCGAACGACGGCATCCGGTTCGGCTTCACGCAAAAGCGCAGATTGCCGGTCTTGAGCATCCGCTCGTAGGTAGCGCGCAGTGCGTCGCTCGCGCTCTCGTTCAGCTCGTTCAACGCGGTCTCGACCTGCTCGAGGTCGTACACCGTGCTGAAGGACGCCACCGCCAGTTCCTGTTTCACCATCGCCGTCGTCATACCAACCTCGCCACTGCTGCCGTCACTCGATCATCAGACCCTTACGATTTCAGTGTAGCGATCCCGCATCGGCGTGCAAGCAAGCAGCCACCGCGGTCTGCTGCTAACACCGTGCGCGCGCTGCGGCGTCGCGCCGCGCGGCGTATGATCGATGATTCACCGGCCGTCGCGCCGGCCTCGCCACGGCGCCCGCGCGGCGCCGCGCGCTTCGTCTCGAAGGGTTGCCGATGTCCGTCCCCGCTGCTGTCTCGCGCGTCGATCCCGACGCGATCCACGCCGTCGACGCTGTCGACGCCGCGCTCAAGTCGCGCCGCGCGATTCGCGCGTTCCTGCCGACGCCCGTGCCGCGCGACACGCTCGAGGCGATCCTCGAAGCCGCGAGCCGCGCGCCGTCGGGCACCAACATCCAGCCATGGCACGTGTACGTCGCGACCGGCGCGACCCGCGACGCGCTCGCCGCGGCCCTCACCGCGGCATACGACGATCCGGCACGCGACGAGAAATACGTCGCCGAGTACGACTACTATCCGCGCGAATGGGTGTCGCCGTACCTCGACCGGCGCCGCAAGGTCGGCTGGGACCTGTATGGTCTGTTGAACATCGGCCGCGACGAAAAGGCCCGCATGCACGCGCAGCATGCGCGCAACTTCCGCTTCTTCGATGCGCCGGTCGCGCTGTTCTTCACGCTCGACCGCGTGATGACGCACGGCGCGTGGCTCGACTGCGGGATGTTCCTGCAGGGCGTGATGACGGCCGCGCGCGCACGCGGCCTCGACACCTGCCCGCAGGCCGCGTTCGTGCCGTTCCACCGGATCGTCGCCGAGCATCTCGGCATCCCGGCCAACGAGCAACTCGTGTGCGGGATGTCGCTCGGCCATGCGGACCCGCACGCGATCGAGAACCGCCTCGTCACCGAGCGCGCGAGCGTCGCCGAGTTCGCGCGCTTTTTCGCTTGAAAACGCGTGACGCGCACCTACCTTTCGATCAGGACCAGATCGTGCTGCGAACCCGCGGCGACGCATCGTGTCACGCGACCGTCCGGATCGATCGGGCGTAAGATGTGCGTCCGTTCCCCGCTACCCCCGCGTTTCCGGAGAAGTTTCATGCTGAAACACGGCCTGGCCGTCCTGCTCGCGAGCGCCGCGCTCGCGGCCCATGCGCAGAGCGCCGCACCGGCAGCCGTCGCATGGGAGATCCAGGTGGTGCGCGACGGTCAGACGATCGACACGTTCCAGCAACGCACCACCGTCGGTCAGACCCGCACCGACACCCATCGCTATCCGTCCGCCGTGCCCGTCGGCTGCGGCAACGCCGCGCGCGTCGTGCCGACCGAGCGCTCGCGCTCGGTGACGGTCGCGCCGCTCACCGTCGACGACGCCGCCCGCACCGTGTCGCTCGCGCTCGACGTGCAGGAAACCCTCGACGACGAAAACGCGACGCGCAACGATCCGTGCGTGCCCGCGTCGCCGCGGCAGATCGTCGCGAGCCATCCGGGGCTGTCGGTCGGCGGCGACGCATGGACCGACTGGACGCTCGTCGAGCAGCGCCCGCATCTCGTCTACCGCGTGCGCGCGCACGTCGCGAAGGACTGAGCGCCATGTCCGCCGACGCCCTGTCCCTGCCGTTCGCCGAACCGCACGCCGCGCCCGACGAAATCACCGCGGTCAGCTGGAACCTGCACAAGGGCCGCTCGCCGCTCGGCTTCACCGCATGGAACGCGATGCGCAACTGGATGCAGTCGACGCACGCCGACGTGTATTTCCTGCAGGAAGCGATGGCGCGCCGCATGCCGCGCCCGATGCTCGCCCCCGGCTTCGGCGCGCCGATGGACGACGCGGTCGACGACGTGTGGCACTGCCAGGCCACCGAGATCGCGCAGGCGCTCGACTGGCAGATCGCGCTCGGACCGAACGTGTTCAAGCCGTCGTGGCGGCACGGCAACGCGATCCTGTCGCCGCACCCGCTGGACCTCGGCGGCCGCTGGGACATCTCCGCGCACCGCTTCGAGCGGCGCGGGCTGCTGGTCGCGCGCGCGACGCTCGCCGGCGCGCGGCCCGTCACGCTGCTGTGCGCGCACCTCGCGCTCACGCGTGCGGCGCGGCTGCGCCAGATGCACTGGATCGCACACTGGATCGTGCGCAACGCGGGCGACGACCCGCTCGTACTCGCCGGCGACTTCAACGACTGGCGCAACGATTCGGTCGCGCTGTTCGCCGAGATCGGGCTGTCCGAAGTCGCGACGCTGCTCGGCGAGTCGGGCCGCACGTTCCCCGCGTTCTCCCCGGCGCTCGCGCTCGACAAGATGTTCGTGCGCGGGCTGACGCCGCTCGAATGGCAGGCGCCGTCCGGCGAAACCGCGTGGCTGTCGGACCACCTGCCGTATATCGCGCGGCTGCGCCTCGATTCGCAGTGACGCGGCAGCACCGCATGCCCGCGACTACCGAAGCGCATATCGCGGCGGCCGGTTCACCTGCCTGACCGGCTCGAAAGCGTGCGCGTTCCGGACCCGCGTGTTCGCGGCGCGAAGCTCGCTGCCGATTACTGAAAGCCGTTTGCAAGATTCCGTTGCGCCAAATCCGCGCAGCCACGCGGGTCAAGCCCGCATCTGCCCCAAGCAGGGTAAAATAAAGAGTTCCTCAAACGTCTGTCATCGAGAAGGCGCGTGTCCGACGCGCCGGCCGGCCGATCCGCGATCGGGCCGACGCACTCGGTTTTTTTGCCCGTTTTTGGGCCCGTTACACGCGTCCGCTACGCGCGTCCGTTTTCAAAGCCATGAGCAAATACGACACCGCCACCGTCCAATCCGTCCATCACTGGACCGACACGCTTTTCAGCTTCACCTGCACCCGTGAGCCGAGCCTGCGCTTCAACAACGGCGAATTCACGATGGTCGGCCTCGAGGTCGACGGCAAGCCGCTCGCGCGTGCCTACTCGATCGTCAGCCCGAACTACGAAGAGCACCTCGAATTCTTCAGCATCAAGGTCCAGAACGGCCCGCTGACGTCGCGCCTGCAGCACCTGAAGGTGGGCGACTCGGTGCTGATCGGCAAGAAGCCGACCGGCACGCTCGTCGCCGACAACCTGCTGCCCGGCAAGACGCTGTGGATGCTGTCGACCGGCACGGGCCTCGCGCCGTTCATGTCGATCATCCGCGACCCGGACATCTACGAACGCTTCGACAAGGTCATCCTGACGCACACCTGCCGCCTGAAGGGCGAGCTGGCGTACATGGACTACATCAAGCACGACCTGCCGGGCCACGAGTACCTCGGCGACATCATCAAGGAAAAGCTCGTCTACTACCCGACGGTCACGCGCGAAGCGTTCGACAACGAGGGCCGGATCACCGACCTGATCGCGACGGGCAAGCTGTTCACGGACCTCGGCGTGCCGGCGTTCTCGCCGGAAAACGACCGCGTGATGCTGTGCGGCAGCACCGCGATGCTGAAGGACACGACCGACCTGCTGAAGCAGGCCGGCCTCGTCGAGGGCAAGAACAGCGCGCCGGGTCACTACGTGATCGAGCGCGCATTCGTGGACTGATCGAGCCCCGAATTTGTGCCGTATCAAGAACCGGAGCAAAAGCTCCGGTTTTTTTTCGTCCCTACTTGGCGAATTCGTAACAAACTGGGACTATTCCATGTCAAATCGTTACATTTGGATACGCGCAGCGCCGGTGCTTTCGTGTCGGTGTTTTTCCTACAGCCAGCTTCATTCCGATTATTCACATTTACCCTTAAACCTCCGTCTGACATGACCTTTTCAAAATTTTTGAGATATTATTCGGCCCGCATGGTTGGCGTCGGGACGGTCATCGAAGGGTCGGACTCAAACGTTACAAATTGTAACTTCTGTTACCTCGGCAAGGGGCGATTCCCTGACGGCGACCGTCATCGAAACGGCAGCCGATCCACGCAGCCAGCCGGTGCCCGAACCGCTTTCTGACAGCAGGGAGAGTCATGGATACGTCGCTCAACGCGCCCCCGGGCGCCCACGCCCCGTTCCCGTCGCAGCCGCGCGTGCCTGGCGACGGCGCGGCAGCCCCCGTGGCCGAAGCCCTGCCCAACCGCGACACGTCCGCCGCCCGGATCGCGGCGCTGTCTCTTCAGCTGACGGCCGCCGACGAAGCGGCCCGCCGCCATCTGGCCGGCGAACTGCATGACGGGCTCGGCGCCGAACTCACCGCCGCGCGTTTCGCGCTCGCAAACGTTCAAACGTGGCTGCCGGCCGATGCGCCGGAGGGCTGTCTGCGCGCGCTCGAGCTGGCGCAGCGGTCGCTCGACGCCGCGACCGACGCCAACCGCAGGCTGATCGACGAGCGCGACACGCCGGCACTCGACGGCGGCGTCGTCGGCGCACTGTCGACGTGGGCCGACAGCCACGCGGCCCGCACCGGCCTGCGTACGAGCTTCGTCTGCGCGGCCGACGCGCGGCTCACGCAACTCGGCGGCGCCGGCGCGCTCGCGATCTTCCGTGTCGCGCAGGAAGCGCTGTCGAACGTCGCGAAGCATGCGCGCGCGGCGTCCGTCGACGTGCAGATCGACACGGACGCCACGCATCTGTCCCTGATCGTCACCGACGACGGGACCGGTTTTGCCCGCAGCCGGCGCGCCGGCTACGGCCTCGCCGGGATGCGCGCACGCTGCGAGGCGTTCGGCGGCAGCTTCGACGCGCGTGCGCCGGAAGCGGGCCGCGGCACGCGCGTCATCGCGCGCTTCGCGTGGGACTCGCTGTTCGCGGTGCCGGCCGCCGCGCGCCGCGCGTCGCTTTCGTGAGGTCGTCATGAGCCTGAACATCCTGCTCGTGGACGATCATGCGATCGTCCGCCAAGGGATCCGCCACCTGCTGATCGACCGCGGTGTCGCGCGCGACGTGACCGAAGCCGAGACCGGCAGCGATGCGATGGCCGCGGTCGACCGCCAGGCCTTCGACGTGATCCTGCTCGACATCTCGCTGCCGGACGCGAACGGCATCGAGGTGCTCAAGCGCATCAAGCGCAAGCTGCCGGGTGCGCCGGTGCTGATGTTCTCGATGTACCGCGAGGATCAGTACGCGGTGCGCGCGCTGAAGGCCGGCGCCTCCGGCTACCTGTCGAAGACGGTGAATGCCGCGCAGATGATCGGCGCGATCCAGCAGGTCGCGGCCGGCCGCAAGTACGTGAGCCCGGCGATGGCCGAGGCGCTCGCCGAATACGTGTCGTTCGAGAACGAACCGCTGCCGCACGAGAAGCTGTCCGACCGCGAATACCAGACGCTCTGCATGCTCGCGTCGGGCAAGCGCCTCACCGACATCGCGAACACGCTGTCGCTGTCGGTGAAGACGGTCAGCGTGTACCGGTCGCGGCTGCTCGAGAAGATGCGGCTGTCGAACAACGCGGAACTGACGTTCTACGTGATGAGCAACCGGCTCGTCGAGATGACGCCCGCGTCGGGCGCCTGATCCGCCGGATTCACCGGAATCGCGCCGTTCACCGCGCCTGCCTGCGCCGCGCCGGCGCCGGCCGCCGAATGCTGCGCGCAAGCGCTTGTTTTGTCGGGCGATTCCGGAGCACGCCGCTGCGCCGCAGCGGGTCTTTCACGCCAAATCGGCTAAAATTGCGGGTTTTCACTCACTCGGCGCCGCCGCGCTCGCGCGCGCCGGAGACACATCCGCAATGTCCCTCTTCCGCAAGAAAAACGTCGATCGCATGATCGCCGGCGCGCACGGCGCCGGGCTCAAGAAAGCGCTCGGCGCAATCGACCTCACCTTCCTCGGCATCGGCGCGATCATCGGCACCGGCATCTTCGTGCTGACCGGCACGGGCGCCGTGCAGGCCGGCCCCGCGCTGATGCTGTCGTTCGTGATCGCCGCGATCGCATGCGGCCTCGCGGCGCTGTCGTACGCCGAATTCGCGTCGACGATTCCGGTCGCGGGCTCGATCTACACGTATTCGTACGCGACGCTCGGCGAGCTCGTCGCGTGGATCATCGGCTGGGACCTGATGCTCGAATACGGCCTCGCGGCGTCGGCCGTGTCGGTCGGCTGGTCGGGTTACCTGCAGTCGCTGCTGCAGGGCTTCGGGCTCTCGCTGCCGACCGTGCTGACGGCCGCACCCGGCGCGATTCCGGGCGTCGTCACGTGGTTCAACCTGCCGGCGTTCCTCGTGATGGTGGTGATCACGACGCTGCTGTCGATCGGCATCCGCGAGTCGACCCGCATCAACAACATCATGGTGTTCATCAAGGTGTCGGTCGTGCTGCTCGTGATCGCGGTCGGCATCTTCCACGTGACGCCCGCGAACTGGAAGCCGTTCATGCCGCACGGCTGGAACGGCGTGTTCGGTGCTGCGGCCGTGATGTTCTTCGCGTTCATCGGCTTCGACGCAGTGTCGTCGGCGGCCGAGGAAGTGAAGAACCCGAAGCGCGACCTGCCGATCGGCATCATCGCGTCGCTCGCGGTGTGCGCGGTGCTGTACGTGACGGTCGCGGCGGTCGCGACCGGCATCGTGCCGTCGGCGCAGTACGCGAACGTGTCGCACCCGATCTCGTATGCGCTGCAGATCGCCGGCGAGACGTGGGTCGCGGGCTTCATCGACCTCGGCGCGGTGCTCGGCATGCTGACCGTGATCCTCGTGATGAGCTACGGCCAGACGCGGATCATCTTCGCGATGTCGCGCGACGGGCTGCTGCCGGCGACGCTGTCGCGCGTGCATCCGCGCTACGCGACGCCGTTCCTGACGACCTGGCTCGTCGGCCTGTTCTTCGGGCTGATCGCCGCGCTCGTGCCGCTCAACGTGCTCGCCGAGCTGATCAACATCGGCACGCTCGCCGCGTTCTCGATGGTGTCGATCGCGGTGCTGGTGCTGCGCCGCACGCACCCGGAGCTGCCGCGCGCGTTCCGCTGCCCGGGCGTGCCGGTGGTGCCGATCCTCGCGGTCGGCGCGTGCCTGTTCCTGATGCTGAACCTGCAGCCCGTCACGTGGGCCGCGTTCGGCATCTGGCTCGTGATCGGCCTCGTGATCTACTTCCTGTATTCGCGGCGCCACTCGAAGCTCGCGCACGGTCACCACGACGCGCATTGACCGCCGCCGCTGCGCGCGCACACCGCGCGCAGCACGCAGCGTGTAGCGGTACGACGCCACGCCGGGCCGGCACCGGCCCCGTGCCCCCGCTCCCTCCCGCCTGAATCGTCCCCGCCCGAATCGTCCCCGCCATAGGCGCACCCGCGCGGGCGGCGCGACATGCGCCGCTTCGCCCCGCCCGCGCACGATCGCTGCCCGATCGTCGCGATTTCTTGCCCGATCGTCCGGATTTGCCGCCACGATCTGCACGCTGCCGGCACGCGCGCGCCGGCCGGTTCATAATCCCGCCATCGAACGACGGCCCGGCCCGGCGGGCCGTCCGGCAACAGGAACAGGATGATGGAAAGCGTCGATCTCGATGTACTGAAATCCAGCGCGCGCTGGCTCGACGAAGGGCGCCGCGTGCTGCTCGTGACGGTCGTGAAGACGTGGGGCTCGTCGCCGCGCCCCGAAGGCGCGATGCTCGCGGTGCGCGAGGACGGGCTCGTGGTCGGCTCCGTGTCCGGCGGATGCATCGAGGACGACCTGATCGCCCGCGTGCATGCGAGCGGGATCGCGGCCGACGCGCGCCCGGAAGCCGTCAAGTACGGCGTGACGGCCGAGGAAGCGCACCGCTTCGGGCTGCCCTGCGGCGGCACGATCCAGCTCGTGCTGGAGCCGCTCACGCGCGACAGCGGGATCGCCGCGTTGTGCGCGGAAGTCGAAGCCGGCCGCCTCGTCACGCGCACGATGACGCTCGCGACCGGGCGCGCGTCGCTGTCACCCGCGCAGGCGACCGACGGGCTCGCGTTCGACGGCGAGCGGCTCGTGACGATCCACGGGCCGCGCTACCGGATGCTCGTGATCGGCGCCGGGCAATTGTCGCGCTATCTGTGCCAGATCGCGGTCGGCCTCGACTATCAGGTGACGGTTTGCGATCCGCGCGAGGAATACACGGATGCGTGGGATGTGCCGGGCACGCGCGTCGTGCACACGATGCCCGACGACACGGTGCTCGACATGAAGCTCGACGCGCGTTCGGCCGTGATCGCGCTCACGCACGACCCGAAGCTCGACGATCTCGCGCTGATGGAGGCGTTGAAGACGCCCGCGTTCTACGTGGGCGCGCTCGGCTCGCGACGCAACAACGCGGCGCGGCGCGAGCGGCTGCTCGAATTCGACCTGAGCGAGGCGGAACTGGCGCGGCTGCACGGGCCGGCCGGCATCTACATCGGCAGCCGCACGCCGCCCGAAATCGCGATCTCGATCCTCGCCGAAGTGACGGCCGCGAAGAACAACGTGTCGCTGCCGACGATCCTGCAGGTCGAGGGCGCGAAGGCCGCCCGCGAAATCGCGGCAAACGGCGGCGCGGCCTGCGGCCTCTGAGGCCCCCTCCAAACCGGTCGCTTCGCGCCAGCCCCCAAGGAGACTTCCTTCGGGGCGGAAAACCTGGGGCGGCCCGGCGTTTTCTTGACGCCGTCGCTGCGGTGCAAGGCCGCGCCGGATGGCCGTCATGCGTCGGCGGAAAACCGGCGCGCGTCGATGCCGACGTCAGGCAAGGCCCGCGGCGAGCGCAGCGGCGACCGAGCCGGCCACCAGCACGACGCCGACCGTGCGGCGCTTGTTCAGCTCCGTCCACAGCAGCACGCCCGTCAGCGATAGCAGGATCAGCGAACCCGCGATCGTGTCCATCAGCAGCACCCAGCCGAGATTCATGCCGACGCCGCGATGCAGGTTGTTCAGCGTCGTCAGGAACGTGTTGCCGCTGCGCTTCACCGACACGTAGCCGTTGCCGACCCAGTATTCCGCCTGCAGGTTCTGGTGCGGACCGAACAGGCCCATCTGCCAGTGCTCGGGCTGCATCACGCGCTTGTCGCCCCAGGCGACCGGCTGCGCAGGCTCCTCGCGCACGCGGCCCGGCCGGCCGTCGAAGTGCAGTTCCTGCTGGAGCCACTTCGTCATCGCGGCGGGCGACTTCGGCACCGGGTCCGGCAGCGCGATCTGCATCTGTTCGACCTGCGGTTCGCCGGTCGGGATCTTCAGCGGCGGCGCACGGTGGTTCAGCAGCACGCCCGTCACGCCGAACAGCAATCCGAGCACCGCGCCCCACAATCCGACCCAGCCGTGCACCTTGCGCAGCCATTTGATGAAGGTCGCGCGGCGCGAGCGCTGGCGGCGCGCCGCCAGTTCGGCGTCGCTCAGGGGCCGTGCGGCCGGATGCAGCACGGTAACGCCCGCGGGGGGCCTGCCCGCCTGCGGCGGGGCGATCGTTTCGGGCGCGTTCACGCGAGAGTATCCATTCGTTCAAAGCAACGGGCGGCGCACGGAAAACGTACGCCGCCCGGACAGCATGAAAATGAGAATGGATATCATTACACAAATGAAGCGGCCACTCAATCCGCCGGCACACGCCGGAGCGGGCGAGAAAGTCCATAGATAACCGAAAAAGCATGCTGATCGCGCGCAGATTCCGGTCAATAGACGAGAAATGCCGACAAAATGATCGCGAACGACCCGGATAGCATTTCGCAAGAAAACCCGGGCGGGCGTGGGCGTGGGCGTGGGCGTGGGCGTGGGCGTGGGCGTGGGCGTGGGCGTGGGCGTGGGCGTGGGCGTGGGCGTGGGCTCAGCGATTCAGCGATTCAGCGATTCAGCGATTCAGCGATTCAGCGATTCAGCGACTCAGCGATTCAGCGACTCAGCGACTCAGCGATTCAGCGACTCAGCGATTCAGTGGCTCAGCAGCTCAACTACTCAGCGGCGCAGCGGCGGCAACGGAAAGCGCGGCGCGGCGTCACCCGGTTCGGGCTCGGTGCGATCGAGCGCATACAGCCACGCGAGCAGATCCGCGACGGCCTGGTAAAGCTGCGGCGGAATCCGGTCGTCGAGGTCGACCTGCATCAGCAGCGACACCATCTCCGGCGCGGTATGCACGTACAGCCCCGCATCACGGGCGCGCGCGACAATCATCTCGGCGAGCAGGCCATACCCCTTCGCGACCACGCGCGGCGCGGCATCGCCGCCTTTCGGATCGTAGACGAGCGCGGCCGCGCGCTTGCGCGACGTCATGCTCATCGCGGCACCTCGTCGTCGGCGCCCGGCATGCCGCCAGCCGCACTGCGCGCATACGCGGCAGCGGCGGCCTGCGCGACGAGCGGATCGAAGCCGTCCGGCTCGTCGCCGACCGCGCGGATCGACAGTCCGCCGAGCTGCAGGCCCGATCCCTCGAACCGTTGCCGCAACGCCGCCTCGTTTCGCGTGAGCCGGTCGGCGCCGGCCGAATTCGCGCGCAGCCGCGCGACGAGCTGCTTGCCGTTCAACACCAGCTCCGCGTCGACCGTGCCGAGCGACGGCAACGTGAGCGTCAGCCGGGTGCGCCAGGCGATCCCGTCACCCGTGTCGTCGCCGCTGCGCGACGCGCGGCCCCCCGGCTCGTCGGGCTCGATCGTCCAGTCGAGCCGCGCGCCGGGCCATGCCTCACCCGCCCAGCGAAACTGGTCCGTCGCGAGTGCGTCGAGCTGCTGCCGGACGATCGGCACGGCGGCCGGATGCACGGGAGCCGATGCCTGCGCCTGCGGATCGGCCGACGCGGCGGCCAGTTCGGCGCGCGCCGGCGTCCAGCGCGGGTCGGGATGGTCGCCGAGCGGGTCGGTCAGCGCGGCCGTGGCCGACGCGGTACCGGGCCGTGCGGCCGGCTGCGTGTTCTGCACGAGCTCGTGCGGCACCGCACCGCCCGGCGCGGGCGCGCCCGGCTGCATGGCGGATCGCGGCGCGGCCGCCGGCAACGGCAGACGCGGCGCGAGCAGTTCGTCGAGCACATCGGGCGCATCGTGCTGCGCGGCATCCGGGGCGGGCTGCACCGGCACGGTCGTGAGGCGCGCCTGCGGTTCGCGCATCAGCGCGGCGAGCGGGCGCTGGCCGGCCAACCACTGCGCGAGATGGGATTCGTAGAAGAGGCCGCTTTCGCTCACGGCCTGCGCGAGCGCCGCGCGCAGCGCCGCGACGGGTGGTGCGGCAGCCGCAGCGCGCGTGGCCGCGACGTCGGACGCGGGCGACGCGGTTGAAGAAGTGCTGGAAGAAGCGATGTAGGAAGCAGTGGAAGAAGCGGCGGCCGAAGCGGCCGGATCGGAGGCGCTCTGCCCGACCGGGAGCGCGGTCGCCGCGCCGCCCAGCAGCACGGTAGGGTCGGCCAGCAGCGGCGTGCGCCCGGCGATCACGGGTGTCGCGACACCGCCCGAGCGCGAGATCGCATCGAGCACGAGCGCGACATCGGACAGCGCCGTCTGCGCGGACGCCGGCGGCGCGGCCGGCGTGGCCCCCGTCGCGGGCGGCAACGACGCGCCGGCACCCGGCGTGCCGACTTGCGCGGTCGCGCCGCCGCCGGCGGGCGCCGTCACGGTGCCGGCCAGCAGGCTGTCGAGGCGGCTCGCCAGCAGGGCGGCCGCAACGGAGTCGATACCGGTCATGATCGAAGCCTGCTCACCTCAGCCACATCGTTGCGAAGCCGGGCACGCGGCTACCGCCGCCCCGGCAAACGGGCACTATCCGCGAGCGCGGTAGAGATCGGTCAATACCTCGGTCGAGCGCCGCGCCTCGAACAGCGCGGACAACCGCGCGACTTCCGGGCTCGCGAGATCGCGGATCGCGGCGTCGTCGGCGAGGATGCGGCGAATCAGCGCGAGCTTGCGGCCGAGGTCCGCTTCGTCGAGCGCGACGCCCGGAGCGGCCGCCTTCAATCCGTCGACGAGCCTCAGGAATTCGGCCTGCAACTCCGGCAGCGCCCGCCAGTCCGCGCCGCGCGCCGCGCACAGCATGCGGCCGGATACGGCCGCGAGCGCCTCGTAGCGAGCGAAGTATTCGGCCTTGAGATTCATCGCGCCGCGCCCGCCGCCTGTTGCGCGGCCATGCGCGCGACTTCCGGAGCGATGCCCGTCCACGCTTCCTCGAGCGTCGCGAGCAGCCCGTCGACCTCGACCAGCATCGCGTCGCTCGCGTGCATGTTGGCTTCCAGCAGGCGCCGGCCGATATAGGTGTACAGCGCGTCGAGGCGCTCGGCGATCTGGCCGCCCGCGTCGCGATTCAGCGACACCTGCAGGCCGTTCTCGACGATCCCGATCGCCTTGCCGATCGCTTCGCCGCGTGCGGACACGTTGCCCTGCTGCAAATGCATGCGCGCGAGCGCGATGGCCTGCCGCGCGCCCTGATACAGCATCGCGATCAGCCGGTGCGGGGAGGCGCCCATCACCCCCGTCTCGACGCCGACACGCGCGTACGCACTGGCTCCAGCGTGTCCTGGGGAAAACATGCGCTTCTCCTTGTGATGCGTTGGCTATGCGGTGGCCGCCGCCTTGCGATGCACGACGCGGCCTCGTTCCAGAGTTATCGGAACGGAATTGGAAAGCTTTAGGTGCGCGGGCCGCCGGCGCGGCAGGCAGGCTGCTCGCCTGGGCGGCTGCCCCGGGAAGCCCGTCGCCGGATGCCCGTCGCCGGTTGCCCGCGGGTCAAACCGACATCTGCATGATGTCGTTGTATGCGCTCACGAGCTTGTTGCGGACCTGGAGCCCGAACTGGAAGCCGATGTTGGCCTTCTGCATGTCGACCATCACGTCGTTCAGCGACACGTTCGCCGCGCCGACCTCGAACGCGTGCGCCTCGCCGAGCGCGTGCTGCTGGTCGCCGCTGATCTTGTCGAGCGACGCCTTCATCGCGCTCGCGAACGTGCCGGCCGTCGCGGCGCCCGAGCCGGCGAGCGCTGCCGCCGGGCTCCCGACGCCGCCGCTCGCCTGCGCGGCCATCGCCTGCATCTGTTGCAACACCGAACCGATTCCGCTCACGTTGGCAGCCATGCTGTTCCCAGACCTGTAAGAAATGAGACCCGGGCACACCGGGCGTTTCCGACGGCGCCGCACGACGCGCACCATGCCGGATCGCGAAAAAGGATAGCAGCGCGGCGCGCGCCAAAGCCGCGAAAGTACGGGGGAAACCCCGCTCTTTTCGGTCGATCGGAGTCGCGCCCGGGTCCCGATAATCGCATCGTGTCATTGTCCGTCCGCTCGTCCGAGCGGCTCAGTCGTCCCGCTCCGGAGAAACTCCACGCATGGATTCGCAGGCCAACTCGCTGATCAACCCCGACGCCCGCACGGGCCTCGCCAGCCCGGTGCCAGGCGCCACCGCGGCCGCCGCGTTGCCGGGAGCAGGCGGCGCCGGCGCGGACTTCGGGTTCGGCGGCTTCGCGGAACGCATCCCCGGCATCTCGCGGATGAAGGGCAACCCGAAGCTGCCGTTCGTGATCGCCGTCGCGTTCGCCGTCGCCGCGATCACCGCGCTCGTGCTGTGGAGCCGCGCGCCCGACTATCGCGTGCTGTACAGCAACCTGTCGGACCGCGACGGCGGCGCGATCATCACCGCGCTCCAGCAGGCAAACGTTCCCTACAAGTTCGCCGACGCGGGCGGCGCGATCCTGGTGCCGTCGAACCAGGTGCACGAAACGCGCCTGAAGCTCGCCGCGATGGGCCTGCCCAAGGGCGGCTCGGTCGGCTTCGAGCTGATGGACAACCAGAAATTCGGCATCAGCCAGTTCGCGGAGCAGGTGAACTACCAGCGCGCGCTCGAAGGCGAGCTGCAGCGCACGATCGAATCGATCAACGCGGTGAAAACGGCGCGCGTGCATCTCGCGATCCCGAAGCCGTCGGTGTTCGTGCGCGACAAGGAAGCGCCGAGCGCGTCGGTGTTCGTCGACCTCTACCCGGGCCGCGTGCTCGACGAGGGCCAGGTCCAGGCGATCACGCGGATGGTGTCGTCCGGCGTGCCCGACATGCCGGCCAAGAACGTGACGATCGTCGACCAGGACGGCAACCTGCTGACCCAGACGGCGTCGGCCTCCGGCCTCGACGCGAGCCAGCTCAAGTACGTGCAGCAGGTCGAGCGCAACACGCAGAAGCGCATCGACGCGATCCTCGCGCCGATCTTCGGCGCCGGCAACGCGCGCTCGCAGGTCAGCGCCGACGTCGATTTCTCCAGGCTCGAGCAGACCTCGGAAAGCTACGGCCCGAACGCCTCGCCGCAGCAGACCGCGATCCGCAGCCAGCAGACCAGCACGGCCACCGAACTCGCGCAGGGCGGCGCCTCGGGCGTGCCGGGCGCGCTGTCGAACACGCCGCCGCAGCCGGCCTCCGCGCCGATCGTCGCCGGCAACGGCCAGAGCGGGCCGCAGTCGACGCCCGTCAGCGACCGCAAGGACCAGACGACCAACTACGAACTCGACAAGACGATCCGCCACGTCGAGCAGCCGATGGGCAACGTGAAGCGGCTGTCGGTCGCCGTCGTCGTCAATTACCAGCCGGTGGCCGACGCGAAGGGCCACGTGACGATGCAGCCGCTGCCACCCGCGAAGCTCGCGCAGATCGAGCAGCTCGTGAAGGACGCGATGGGCTACGACGAGAAGCGCGGCGACTCGGTGAACGTCGTGAACAGCGCGTTCTCGACCGCGAGCGATCCGTACGCCGACCTGCCGTGGTGGCGCCAGCCGGACATGATCGCGATGGCGAAGGAAGCCGCGAAGTGGCTCGGCATCGCGGCGGCCGCGGCGGCGCTCTATTTCATGTTCGTGCGCCCGGCGATGCGCCGCGCGTTTCCGCCGCCCGAGCCGGCCGCGCCGGCGCTCGCGGCGCCGGAGGATGCGGTCGTGCTCGACGGCCTGCCCGCCCCGGACAAGGCCGACGAGCCCGATGCGCTGCTGCTCGGCTTCGAGAACGAAAAGAACCGCTACGAACGCAACCTCGACTACGCGCGCACGATCGCCCGCCAGGATCCGAAGATCGTCGCCACCGTCGTGAAGAACTGGGTGTCCGATGAACGCTGAAGGCCTGACCAAGAGCGCGCTGCTGCTGATGTCGATCGGCGAGGAAGAGGCCGCTGAAGTATTCAAGTTCCTCGCGCCGCGCGAGGTGCAGAAGATCGGCGCCGCGATGGCCGCGCTGAAGAACGTCACGCGCGAGCAGGTCGAGGACGTGCTGCAGGAGTTCGCGAGGGAAGCCGAGCAGCACACCGCGCTGTCGCTCGATTCGAGCGAGTACATCCGCTCGGTGCTGACCAAGGCGCTCGGCGAGGACAAGGCCGGCGTGCTGATCGACCGGATCCTGCAGGGCAGCGACACGAGCGGCATCGAGGGCCTGAAGTGGATGGACTCGGGCGCGGTGGCCGAACTAATCAAGAACGAGCATCCGCAGATCATCGCGACCATCCTCGTGCACCTCGACCGCGACCAGGCGTCCGAGATCGCATCGTGCTTCACCGAGCGGCTGCGCAACGACGTGCTGCTGCGGATCGCGACGCTCGACGGCATCCAGCCGGCCGCGCTGCGCGAGCTCGACGACGTGCTGACCGGCCTGCTGTCCGGCAGCGACAACCTGAAGCGCAGCCCGATGGGCGGCATCCGCACCGCGGCCGAGATCCTGAACTTCATGACGAGCAATCATGAGGAAGGCGTGCTCGAAAGCGTGCGCCAGTACGACGCGGAGCTCGCGCAGAAGATCATCGACCAGATGTTCGTGTTCGAGAACCTGCTCGACCTCGAGGATCGCGCGATCCAGATGGTGCTGAAGGAAGTCGAGTCGGAAACGCTGATCATCGCGCTGAAGGGCGCGCCGCCCGCGCTGCGCCAGAAGTTCCTCGCGAACATGTCGCAACGCGCGGCCGAACTGCTCGCCGAGGATCTCGACGCGCGCGGCCCGGTGCGCGTGTCCGAAGTCGAGACGCAGCAGCGCCGCATCCTGCAGATCGTCCGCAATCTCGCCGAAAGCGGCCAGGTCGTGATCGGCGGCAAGGCGGAAGACGCGTATGTCTGATTCCGCGCGCGAGCCCGCCGGCACCCTCACCGCGTACCAGCGGTGGGAGATGGCGTCGTTCGATCCGCCGCCGCCCCCGCCGCCGCCCGACGCTGCCGCAGCGGCCGCCGCCGCGCTCGCCGCGGACCTGCAGCGCGTGCGCGACGCCGCGCATGCCGAAGGCCATGCGGCCGGTCACGTCGAAGGCCAGGCACGGGGTTATCAGGCCGGTTTCGACCAGGGCCGCGAGCAGGGTTTCGAAGCCGGCCAGGCCGAAGCCCGCAAACAGGCCGCGCAGCTCGCGACGCTCGCCGCGTCGTTCCGCGAAGCCGTGTCGAGCATCGAGCACGATCTCGCGTCCGACCTCGCGCAGCTCGCGCTCGACATCGCGCAGCAGGTCGTGCGCCAGCACGTGAAGCACGATCCGGCCGCGCTCGTCGCGGCGGTGCGCGACGTGCTCGCCGCCGAACCGGCGCTGTCCGGTGCGCCGCATCTCGCGGTGAATCCGGCCGACCTGCCCGTCGTCGAAGCCTATCTGCAGGACGAACTCGATACGCTCGGCTGGAACGTGCGCACCGACGCGTCGATCGAGCGCGGCGGCTGCCGCGCGCACGCCGCGACGGGCGAGGTCGACGCGACGCTGCCCACCCGCTGGCAGCGCGTCGCCGCCGCGATCGGCAAGGTGAGCGCATGGTGACGCCCACGCCCGAATCGATCCTGCACGACGGAATGACGCCGCTCGAGCGCGAACTCGCGCTCGCGTCGTTTGGCCCCGACGGTCCGCACGACACCGCGCACGACGCGCCGGCACACGCGACGGAGGCCGCCTGCGACACGCCGCGCGCGCCACACAATCCGCATCTCGCGCACTGGCGCACGCACCTGAACGGGCTCGCGACACGCAGCCACCGCGCGCTGCCGCTGCGGCCGTGCGGGCGCCTCACGCGCGCCGCGGGCCTCGTGCTCGAGGCGATCGGGCTGCGCCTGTCGGTCGGCGCCGAATGCACGATCGAATTGCCGCCCGGCAGCACGCTGCCGCACGCGGAAGCGGAAGTCGTCGGGTTCTCCGGCGATCGCCTGTTCCTGATGCCGACCACCGACGTCGCCGGCGTCCTGCCCGGCGCGCGCGTATGGCCGCTGGAGGCCGCGCCCGTCGCCGATCCGCTCGCGGGCGCCAAGCGGCTGCCGGTCGGCTGGGAAATGCTCGGGCGCGTCGTCGACGCGTCGGGCCGCCCGCTCGACGGCCTCGGCCCGCTCGGGTCGAAGGTCGATGCGCCGCTCTCGGCGCCGTCGATCAACCCGCTCGATCGCGAGCCGATCCACCACGTGCTCGACGTCGGCGTGCGCGCGATCAACGGCCTGCTCACCGTCGGCCGCGGGCAGCGGATGGGCCTGTTCGCCGGCTCCGGCGTCGGCAAGTCGGTGCTGCTCGGCACGATGGCGCGCTACACCAGCGCGGAAGTGATCGTGATCGGGCTGATCGGCGAACGCGGCCGCGAAGTGAAGGAATTCATCGAACAGATCCTCGGCGAGGACGGGCTCGCGCGCTCGGTCGTCGTCGCGGCGCCGGCCGACGTGTCGCCGCTGCTGCGGATGCAGGGCGCCGCCTACGCGACGTCGCTCGCCGAGTATTTCCGCGACCAGGGCAAGCACGTGCTGCTGCTGATGGATTCGCTGACGCGCTACGCGATGGCGCAGCGCGAGATCGCGCTCGCGATCGGCGAGCCGCCCGCGACCAAGGGTTATCCGCCGTCGGTGTTCGCGAAGCTGCCCGCGCTCGTCGAGCGCACCGGCAACGGGCCCGAAGGCGGCGGCTCGATCACCGCGTTCTACACGGTGCTGACCGAAGGCGACGACCAGCAGGACCCGATCGCCGACTCGGCGCGCGCGATCCTCGATGGCCACGTCGTGCTGTCGCGCGCGCTCGCCGAGGCCGGCCACTATCCGGCGATCGACATCGAGGCGTCGATCAGCCGCGCGATGACCGCGCTGATCGACGAACCGCATCTCGACCGCGTTCGGCAGTTCAAGCAGATGCTGTCGCGCTACCAGCGCAATCGCGACCTGATCGCGGTCGGCGCCTATGCGCCCGGCCGCGACGCGCAGCTCGACCGCGCGATCGCGCTCTACCCGCGCATCGAATCGTTCCTGCAGCAGGGCTTTCGCGAATGCGCACCGTTCGAATCGAGCCTCGCCGCGCTCGATGCGCTGTTCGACGTACACGGAGGCTGATCCCGATGGCACACGGCTTTCCCCTTCAACTGCTGCTCGATCGCGCGCAGGAAGATCTCGACACGGCCGCGAAGCAGCTCGGCACCGCGCAGCGCGACCGCACCGCGGCCGCCGAGCAGCTCGATGCGCTGCTGCGCTATCGCGACGAATACCACGCACGCTTCGCGCAGTCCGCGCAGAGCGGGATGCCGGCCGCCAACTGGCGCAATTTCCAGGCGTTCATCGATACGCTCGACGCTGCGATCGCGCAGCAGCGCAACGTGCTGGCCGCAGCTGAACGCCGCATCGACGAGGCACGCCCGAACTGGCAACAGAAGAAACGCACCGTCGGCTCCTACGAAATCCTGCAGGCGCGCGGCGTCGCGCAGGAAGCTCAGCGTACCGCGAAGCGCGAACAGCGCGACGCCGACGAACACGCCGCGAAGATCCTGCGCATGCGGGCCGACGCCGCCCGCTCGGCGTAGCCGCTCACCGCTTTCGAACGAGAGAATCGTCATGCCTCCCCTGCCCCTGCTCGGCGCGCTGCTCGACACCGCCGGCACCGCACTCAAGGCCGTCCGCGACGCGGGTTCGTCGGCCGCCGCCGGCAAGACCGCCGGCAACGATGCCGCCGCCAGCCCGGCCGCCGTGCCGTTCGCGAAGACGCTGAAGCAAAGCGTCGACACGCGGCACGACGCGACGAATGCCGGCATGCCGGACGCCACGACGAAACAGGTGTCGGCGACGCTGGCCGCCGGCACGAAGCCGTCCGGCACGGGCGACGACAAGCCGACCGACGACGCGAACGCGACGCCCAATCCCGACGCCGCCGCGCTCGCAGCGGCCGCCGCCGTGCAGGCGCAGCTGCTGGCTCGCACGAACGACGCGGCGCCGGCCGATGCCGACAGCACCGCCACTGCCGCGCAGACGACGGCCGTGTCCGGCCAGCCCGACGCCACGGCCGCGCTGACGAATCATGCCGGCAAGGATGCGGCCGCCGAGCCGGCTGCCCCCGCGCCGGGTCGCGACGCGCTGCAGACCGCACTCGCGAAGCTGACCGGCGGCGCGGGCGCGATCGCGATGCCCGCGACGGGTGCGGCAGCGGCCGCAGCGCCCGCACCGGCAGCGACGACGTCGGCCTCGACCGCCGCCCCGCTGACGCCGAAGGTCCCGACGTTCGACCGCGCGCTCGCCGACGCGAAAGGCGCGCCCGCGACGCAGCAGCCCGCCACGCAGGCCGCCGCACCGGCGCTGCAGGCCGGCGCAACGGCCCAACCCGCCGCGCAACATGCATTCGCGACCGCCGAAGAAACCGCCAGCCCGGCCGCCGACGCAACGGTCGCTGCCGCCGCCACGGCTGCGGCAGCCGCCCAGGCGAACCTCCAGGCATCGCCCGCCGCAAGCACGATCGCCGCGGCCAACCCGCACGTGCTGGCCCCGCACGTCGGCACCGCCGACTGGACGGATGCGCTGAGCCAGAAGGTCGTGTTCCTGTCGAATGCGCACCAGCAGAGCGCCGAGCTGACGCTGAACCCGCCGGACCTCGGCCCGCTGCAGGTCGTGCTGCGCGTCGCGGACAACCACGCGCATGCACTGTTCGTATCGCAGCACGCGCAGGTGCGTGACGCGGTGGAAGCCGCGCTGCCGAAGCTGCGCGAGGCGATGGAAGCGGGCGGGCTCGGCCTGGGCAGCGCGACGGTCAGCGACGGCGGCTTCGCGTCGCAGCAGCAGAACCCGCAGCAAAGCTTCGCCGGCGGCCGGTCGTCGCCGCGCGCGCGCGCCGGATCGTCAGCCGTCGACGCACCGCTCGACGCCGCGCAATCCGCATCGGCCGCCGCCACCGTGAGCCGCGCGGGCCTCGTCGATACGTTCGCCTGAGCATCGCGTCGCTCGCGTGCCGGTATGTGCCGCTCAGCGGCCGTGCGCGGCCGCGGCCGCCTCGCCGCGCGGCACGCCGCCCCGGCGCGCCGCGACGATGAAGTCCGCCGCACGTTCGCCGATCATCACCGACGGCGCATTCGTGTTCCCGCCGATCAGCGTCGGCATCACCGACGCATCCACCACCCGCAGCCTTTCGACGCCCCGCACGCGCAGTTGCGGATCCACGACCGCGCGCGCATCCGAGCCCATCCGGCAGGTGCCGACCGGGTGATAGATCGTGTCGGCGTGCGCGACGATCGTCGCGCGCAGCTCGGCTTCGCTCTGGCCCGCGCGCGTGTACAGCTCGCGCCCGCCCTGCGACGCGAGCGGCGCCTGCGACAGGATCCGGCGCATCGCCTGCGCACCGCGCACGAGCAGGTCGAGATCGCGCGTATCGCTGAAGAAACGCGGATCGATCAGCGGCGCGTCGCGCGCATCGCCGCTCGCGAGCGCGACCGTGCCGCGGCTGAACGGGCGCAGCGCACACACGTGCAGCGAATAACCGAAGCCCCAGTGCATCTTGCGGTTGTGATCGTCGACGAGCGCCGTGCAGAAATGCAGTTGCAGGTCCGGACGATCGAGCGACGGATCGCTCTTGATGAAGCCGCCGGCCTCCGCGACGTTGCTCGTCATCATCCCCGTGCGGCTCGAGAAATAGCGCGCGAGCGCCGGCGTCATCTTCGCGATCCCGCGCAGGCAGATGCCGACCAGCTCCGACGAATTCACGCGCGTGTTGACGATGAAGTCGATATGGTCGATCAGGTTGCTGCCGACGTCCGGCGCGTCCTGCACGACCGCGATCCCGTGCCGGCGCAGTTGTTCCGCCGGCCCGATCCCCGAGCACATCAGCAGTTGCGGCGAATTGAACGCGCCGGCCGACAGGATCACTTCCGCGCGCGCGCCGAGCGTCTCGACGCGTCCGTCGCGCGACACCACCACACCGACCGCGCGCTTGCCGTCGAAGCCCACACGCAGCACCGTCGCATCGGTGATCACATGCAGGTTCGGCCGGTCGCGGTCGTAGATGTACGCACGTGCAACGCTGCAGCGCGAGCCGTCGCGATGCGTGACCTGATAGAAGCCGACGCCTTCCTGCGTCGCGCCGTTGAAGTCGTCGTTGAGCGGATAACCGGCCGCGTGCGCGGCCTGGATGAATCGTTCGGAGAACGGATTGCGAAAGCGCAGATCGGACACCGTCAGCGGCCCGTCCGCACCGTGCCAGGCGTCGGCGCCGCGCGCGTTGCCTTCCGCGCGGCGGAAATACGGCAGCACGTCCTGCCAGCCCCAGCCCGTCGCACCGAGTTGTGCCCACTCGTCGTAGTCGCCCGGATGGCCGCGCGTGTAGATCATCGCGTTGATCGCGCTCGATCCGCCCATCCCGCGTCCGCGCGGCTGGTAGCCGCGGCGGCCGCCGAGGCCCGGCTGCGGCACCGTTTCGTAACCGTAGTTCGTGCCGAGCTTGAACGGCACGAGCGCCGCGATCCCCACCGGCATGTTGACGAGCAGGTTGCGCGCCGTGTGCGAACCGGCCTCGATCAACGCGATCGTCGCGTCGGGGCATGCATCGGCGAGGCGGCTCGCGAGGCTCGACCCGCCCGATCCTCCGCCGACGATGATGTAGTCGTATTGCATGTCACGTCTCCTTCGTGTCATGAACGGCACCCGGCGCGGCCCGGCTCCCGCTTGTAATGTTCGGGCATTGTAGGAATGGCCGTCGCGCGCGCGGCACGCCGATTCAAGAGCGATTCCTCTAAACGCCCGCGTGAACTAAATTTAAGATGTATCGATGAATTCGACGCGATGCAGCGGCCGCCAGAAGCCGCGCCGTCGCGAAACTGGGGAGACGACGATGCAGCGCGACGTACTGCAGGCCGCGTGCCGACCGGATTGCCCGGACGCACCGCGCGCGGCCCGCATTTCATTTCAAACGGGTGCCTTGGCGGTGACGTGCAACACCGTGCGCGCGGCCGGTCGAAATCGAACGACGCCGCGTATCGCCGACCGTTTGAACGGCTCGTCGCATGCGCGGCTCGACCGGCCGATTCATGCGTCGTCGCGCGCATCGCGTCATGCCGCTTCGGTGCGCCGGCAAGCATCGGCAATTCGCGATCGCGCACCATTCGGAAGTCGCAGCGAGCCGTACGCGCACCCCGGGCAATCCCGTTTTCGAACACGAATACCGTCGCGCGGATACGACGCTTGCCGCACGTTGCACCCTGTTTTCGACCGTGCATTGCATCCGGCCCCGTGCCGCGCGACGCGCGCCATCCCGACCCGCCCCACCACGCTCGTCGAGCGGGTACGTGCGGCCTGACTGCTGGCCGACGTGCCACGCCCAACTGGAGTAGACGACATGAAGAACGACCTGCCCGAACTGGCCCCGCAAACGGCGCCGTCGGTCGATGCGCTGACGTCGCTGCTGCGCGACCAGCGCGCGGCCTACCTGCGCGCGCCGTATCCGGAGTGGGACACCCGCGCGCAGCACCTGCGCGCGCTGCGCACGATGCTGCTCGATCACGCGGATGCGCTCGCCGATGCGATCAGCGCCGACTTCGGGCATCGCGCGAAGCAGGAAGTGCTGCTGTCGGAAATCTGGATGGCGAAGGAAGAGATCGACGATGCGCTCAAGCACGGCAAGCGCTGGATGAAGCCCATCCGCAAGCCGATGAACAAGTGGCTGCGGCCGGCGCGCGCGAAGGTGCTGCCGCAGCCGCTCGGCGTGGTCGGCATCGTCGTGCCGTGGAACTATCCGCTCCTGCTCGCGGCCGGGCCGCTGATCTGCGCGCTCGCGGCCGGCAACCGCGCGATCATCAAGATGTCCGAACTGACGCCGCGCACGTCGGCGCTGTTCGAGCAACTGATTGCGAAGACCTTCTCGCGCGACCACGTCGCGGTCGTGAACGGCGATGCGGAGATCGGCGCCGCATTCAGCGCGCTGCCGTTCGATCACCTGCTGTTCACCGGGTCGACGCACGTCGGCCGCCATGTGATGCGCGCCGCGGCCGACAACCTCACACCCGTCACGCTCGAACTCGGCGGCAAGTCGCCGGCGATCGTCGGTCCGAATGCGCGCTTCGATGCGGCCGTCGACGCGATCATCGGCGGCAAGACGCTGAACGCGGGCCAGACCTGCATCGCGCCCGACTACGTGCTGCTGCCGCGCGGGATGGAAGCCGCGTTCATCGAGCGGGCACGAGCGCGCTTCGCGAAGCTGTATCCGGACCTGTCGACCAACGGCGACTACACGACGATCGTGTCGCCGCGCCATTACGCCCGGCTGCAGCAACTGGCGACCGACGCGCAGGCGGCAGGCGCGCAATTGCATCCGCTGTCGGACGCGCAGTCCGATCCCGCGTCACGCCGCTTCGTGCCGTGCGCGGTCACGCACGTGCCGGCCGCGTCGCAGCTGATGCAGGAGGAAATCTTCGGGCCGTTGCTGCCGCTCGTGCCGTACGAGCGGCTCGACGAGGCGATCGCGTACGTGAACGCGCGACCGCGGCCGCTCGCGCTGTACCTGTTCGACGAGGATGGCGGCACGGTCGAGCGCGTGATGCGCGAAACGATCTCGGGCGGCGTGACGGTGAACGACGCACTGCTGCACATTGCGTGCGGCAGCCTGCCGTTCGGCGGCGTCGGCGCGAGCGGGATGGGCGCGTATCACGGCTACGACGGCTTCGTGACGTTCTCGAAGATGAAGCCCGTGCTCACGCAGGCGCGACTGAATACCCGTGGGCTGATCGCACCGCCTTACGGCAAGCGCTTCGCCGCGGTCATCAGGATGATGCTGAAGTTCTGAGCGATGCGGGCCGCGCGCCACGCGCGCCGGCCCGCCCGCGAACGCCGCGCGGCGACGCTGCCGCGCGCGCCGTCGCACGTCACACGGGCCAGAGCGGCCCTTCCTGCATCGCGCCGATCTGCTCGCGCAGCTCGAGCACGCGTGCTTCCCAGTAGCGATGCGTGTTGAACCACGGGAACGCGGCCGGAAACGCCGGATCGTCCCAGCGGCGCGCCAGCCAGGCCGCGTAGTGGATCAAGCGCAGCGTGCGCAGCGCTTCGACCAGATGCAGCTCGCGCGGCTCGAATTCGCAGAAGTCCTCATAACCGGCGAGCAGGTCCGCGAGCGCGCGCGACGCGCCTTCGCGATCGCCCGGCAGCAGCAGCCACAGATCCTGGACGGCGGGCGCCATCCGGCTATCGTCGAAGTCGACGAAATGCGGGCCTGCGTCGGTCCACAACACGTTGCTCGGATGGCAGTCGCCGTGCGTGCGCAGCAGGCGAATCTCGCCCGCACGCTCGAACGCGGCCTCGACGCCTTCGAGCGCGAGGTTCACCGCCGTCTCGTAGGCGGGCCGGACATCGTCGGGAAGAATATCGTGCGCGAGCAGGTAGTCGCGCGGCTCGTAGCCGAACGTGCGGATGTCGAGCACCGGACGCGCGACATACGGCTCGGTCGCGCCGACCGCGTGAATCCGGCCGATGAAGCGGCCGAGCCATTCGAGCGTGTCGCTGCGGTCGAGATCGGGCGCGCGGCCGCCGCGCCGCTCGAAGATCGAGAAGCGGAAGCCGTCGAACGCGTGCAGCGTGCGGCCGTCGAACACGCGCGCGGGCACCGCCGGAATCTCGCGCGCGGCGAGTTCGGCGACGAACGCGTGTTCTTCCAGGATCGCGTCGTCCGACCAGCGCGCGGGCCGGTAGAACTTCGCGACGACCGGCGGGCCGTCTTCGATGCCGACCTGGTAGACGCGGTTCTCGTAGCTGTTGAGCGCGAGCAGGCGCCCGTCGGTGCGCAGCCCGGACGGCATCAGCACGCTGTCGAGCGCGTCGAGCACGCACTCGGGCGTGAGGCCGGCGAACGGCGGGCCGGCAGGAGCTGCGGGGGCGGAAGTGTCGTCTTTCATGCCCCGCATTGTGCCGTCAGCCGCGCCGAAACACGAGCGCCCGGTGCGGCACGCGCGCTCAGTGGATCGCGGCGCCGGCCGGCAGCACGGATTCGCCGGTGTCGATCAGGTCCTCGAGAAAGAACGGCTCGGTGTTGAGTTCCTTCGACTCGCCCGGCACGCCCGCGTACCAGGTCACCATGGCCATGTCGCCCAGAACGCGCTGAACGATGCCGCGCGCGCCCTTCGGCACTGCGATATGGGTAGTGCAGACAATCGACCCGACATGCATGATGGTTCCCCACTCTTGAAACTTGAAACCCGGCTCGCTGGCGAGCCGGCAAATGCACGATCCGCGCCGCCCTCGTCGGGGTGTTGCGCGTGATCCCATTGTTCACGGTTTATCGAAGCGCGAAAAGAAGAAGAAGCAGGCGAAGTGCCGCGAATTCGTCGAATGTCTCCAATCAACCACTGCGCCGCGCGTGCGCTTGCACGGGCGGATACCCCCATCATACCCTGTCGAATGTGACCGTCCGCCGAATCCGGCCATACGCGCGGCGCGCACGCGAATCGCACGACAGGCGTATCGTCTGCCCTTTGCCCGGTCGCGAGGAGACTTCGCGTGAGCGCAGCGAACGGAACCACGCCCGCGGCCTCGCGCCTCAATGCCGCGCCCCCTACCTCGAACGCGACTCACGCAGCTACCGACGCGCGGCGTGCGGCGTGATGTCGTAGTGTCGTGGCGCCATAGCGTATGGCGGTGCCAGTGCGCCAGCGGTTGCGCTGCACGGCCGCCTTGCGTTACCTTTGACGTTCATTCGCGTTCAAGCGCATTTCGACACGATGCATCCGCTCACGTCCGCTCTCGCAAAATCAAGGCCGCAGTTCGACTCGCGGCCGCAGGCGTGCGCGCATCCGTCGGTCCTCCCTCCTCCTGTCGCACCGCCGCTCGTCGGCGCCGCGCCGCCCCCGCCGGCGGCACGCGTCGGCTGACCGGCCGGCTTTCGGTTTCCGTTTTCCATTTGCCCGTTTGGGCCGTTCGTGCGTGATCGCGCACGACGCGTTCCCGCACGCGCGACATGGAACGTTTCGATCCGTTCGACAGGTGGATTCACATGGTTTCGTTCAAACGCGCGCTCGCCGCGCATGGCGTGACGTCGCTCTTCGTCCTGCTGTGGAGCAGCGGCGCGATCTTCGCGGAACTCGGTCTGCATCACGCATCCGCGTTCGTCTTTCTCACCGCGCGATTCGCGCTCGCGTCACTCGTGCTGCTCGCGCTGGCCGTCATGCGCGGACGCTGGCTGCCGCCGCGCGGCGAGCGCCGCATGGCCGCGCTGACCGGCCTGCTGATGATGGGCGGCTATTCGATCTTCTACCTGCTCGCGCTCGACCGCGGGATCGCGCCGGGCGTGCTCGCGACGATCCTCGGCGTGCAGCCGATCCTCACGCTCGCGATCGTCGAGCGGCGCTGGCAACCGATGCGTATCGCCGGGCTCGGGCTGTCGCTGGCCGGTCTCGCGCTCGTCGTGTGCCGCGGCGTGGGCGGTGCCGGCCTGCCGGTCATCGGCGTTGCCTGCGCGCTCACGGCGCTCGTCGCGCTGACCGCCGGCTCGCTGCTGCAAAAGCGCGTGCGCGCGGCGCCTGCCGACGTGCTGCCGCTGCAGAACGCGATCGGCCTCGTGCTGTGCGTGGCGATCCTGCCGTTCCGGCCGATGTCGCTCGAGATCGGCTGGGCGTTCGTCGTGCCGCTGCTGTGGCTCGGGATCGTGATCTCGGTGATCGCGCAGTTGCTGTTCTACCGGTTGATGCAGCGCGGCGATCTCGTCAACGTGACGAGCCTGTTCTATCTCGTGCCCGTCGTCACCACGCTGATGGACGCGCTCTGGCTCGGCAACCGGCCCGAACCGCTCGCGCTCGCCGGCATGGGGGCGATCGTCGGGGGCCTCGCGCTCGTGTTCCGCACGCCCGCCGTTCGCGCGCAACCCGATCGCGCATAAGCGGCCGGGCTGCCGCGCCCGCGGATGCGGCAGCCCGTAGCGAACACGTACGACGTTTCCGCGCCAATCGAAAGGAACGGGAAAGACTGGCGCAAGGCATTCGTCCAATTCGCGGGAAAAAATGCGGAATCCCCCGGGTTTTCCGCATACTTTTAATGGTTCGGATAGCGAAAAACGCGGCGAGCTTGCCTATACTCGAACTGTCCGACCCGCTCGCAATCGCGAATCGGTCGGCCCAACAAGAGAAATGCCCGGCATGGGGCTGGAAGACGCGCATGCGCCTGTTCCGGCTGACTACGGAGACACGCATGACGACCTATTTCACGATCGGCGACTTCATCCTGTTGATTCCGATGGCGCTGGCCGGAGCGCTATTTCTCGGCGCGGTGCCGTGCGCAACCGAATTCCGCCACAACCTGCTGCGCGTGCTCGGCGTCATCCTCGGCGTCGGCGTTGCGGTATTGCTCGTCGAGGGCCTGCCTGCACTCCTCTAGCCACGCGTCGGCGCGCGGCGGTCACGTCGCTGCATTGCAGCGACGCGACGGCGTGCGTGCGTGCGCGGCGATACGGCATGCAATGCTTCGCATCCCGTATCGACGGTCGTTGCTGCCGCTCAGATCGCCTGATCGGTGGACGGCTTTTCCCACAGATTGATGCCGCCCTCGATCGCGTGGCGATCGATCTCCGCGAGTTCGTCGGCCGAGAATTCGAGATTCTTCAGCGCGCCGACGTTTTCACGCACCTGCTCCGCACGGCTCGCGCCGATCAGTGCGGACGTCACGCGGCCATTGCGCAGCACCCACGCGAGCGCCATTTGCGCGAGGCTCTGCCCGCGCCGCTCGGCGATGCCGTTGAGCTTGCGCACGTGCTCGAGGTTCTCCGCGCTCAGGTGATCCTGCTTCAGCGAGCCGCCGCCCGGTTTGTTCACGCGTGCGTCGTCCGGCACGCCGTTCAGGTATTTCGACGTCAGCAGCCCCTGCGCGAGCGGCGTGAATGCGATGCTGCCCGTGCCGATCTCGTCGAGCGTGCCGAGCAGGTCCGGCTCGATCCAGCGGTTCAGCATGTTGTACGACGGCTGGTGGATCAGCAGCGGCACCTTGTATTGCGCGAGCAGTTCGGCCATCTCGCGCGTCTTCGCGGCCGAGTACGACGAGATGCCGATATACAGCGCCTTGCCCTGCTGCACGGCCGATGCGAGCGCGCCGGCGGTTTCCTCGAGCGGCGTGTGCGCGTCGAAGCGGTGCGAATAGAAGATGTCGACGTAGTCGAGGCCCATGCGCTGCAGGCTCTGGTCAAGGCTCGCGAGCACGTACTTGCGCGACCCGCCGCCGCTGCCGTACGGCCCCGGCCACATGTCCCAACCGGCCTTCGTCGAGATCAGCAGCTCGTCGCGGTACGGCCGGAAATCTTCCTTCAGCAGCCGGCCGAAGTTGGTTTCGGCGCTGCCGTACGGCGGCCCGTAGTTGTTCGCGAGGTCGAAGTGATTGATGCCGAGGTCGAACGCGGTGCGCAGGATCTCGCGCTGCGTCGCGATCGGCGTCGAGTCGCCGAAGTTGTGCCACAGGCCGAGCGACAGGGCGGGCAGTTTGAGCCCGGATTTGCCGCAGGTGCGGTATTGCATGTCGGCATAACGTTCGGAAGCTGCTTCGTAGGCCATGAGTCGGTTCCGTCAGGACGTCGGGGAAGGGACGCGCGCCGCGCGCGAACATCACGCGCCGGCGGCGAAGGAAACATACGACGGCTATGGTAGCGAACGTGGCCGATGCGCGCACGGCAATGGACGCGGCCGCGCGCGTCGCCTACACTGCGGCGTCTCGAATCACCGTTACAGCGAGGTTGGTATGTCCCGGGTCATCTCGGTTGCGCTGCTCGTCGGCGGCGTCGTGCTGCTGTATTTCGGCGGCCAGTCGTTCCATTCGATCAACGACAACGTGTCGCGCTTCTTCACCGGCTCGCCCGCCACGAAAACGATCCTGCTGATCGCCGGCGGCGCCGTCGCGATGCTGATCGGCCTGATCGGCCTCGCGATGCCGGCCAACAAGCGCTGATCACGCAGCCGCGCGACGCACGACGACGTGCCCGCCTCGCGCGATGCGGGCCGCACAAAACGCAACGGGCGGCCAGGCCGCCCGTTTCTTCATCCGCTCATGCAGCCGACGCGCCGCATCGAATCATCGACGCGGCTGCAGCGCCGCCGAACCGCTGCTAGAACTGCACTTCCGGCTTCGCCGCCGAACGCGTGCCCGGCATCGGCCGGTTGCTCACGCCGTGATACGTGTAGACGAGCGAGAACTTCACCTGGTCGGAGCGGTTCTGCCCCGCCGAATGCAGCGTGTTGCAGTGGAAAAACACGACGTCGCCCGTCTGGAGCGGCGGGCAGGTTGCCGCGTCGATCATCTTGCGGTTTTCCGGCAGGTCGCTGCGGAAGAACTTCGCGTCGTCGAACGCTTCCGGCCCGAATTCGGCCGTGTGCGAGCCCGGCACCAGCCAGAGCGCCCCGTTTTCATTCGTTTCCGGGCCGAGCGCGAGCCACACCGACACCATGTCCGCACGTTCGAACGACCAGTAGCGGAAGTCGCGATGCCAGCCCGTCAGGCTGCCGTACGCCGGATGCTTCGTCATCATGCAGTTGTGATGCGCGCGCGACAGCACCGGCTGCTCGCCGAAGTACTCGCGCATCCACGCGCCGATTTCCGGCGCGATCGCGCGCTCGGCGAACGCCGGATCGCGCGTGTAGGCGTCCAGCAGCCGCCGCACCGTATGCCCGCCCGGCGCATGCTTCGACTCGGGCGCGCCCGGGTAGCGCAAATCCGCCTCGAACTCGATCGGCTCCGCCGCTTCCTGCAACTGGCGCGCCGCGATCCGCTTGAGCGTCGCGCACTGCGCTTCGCCGACGAGGCCGCGCGCGACGACGAAGCCGCGTTCGCGCAATTCCGCGACTTGCGCGCGGATCGATTCCGACTGCAATGAAGACGACATGGGATGCCAGACGTTTATTGTGTGAATGTGACGATTGTAAATCGGCGCCGGATGCCGCGAACAGCGCCATTGTCGTACGCAGGGGCATGCCAATCGCCGATTTGATCTGGCTCAAGGGAACTGTGCGGCGCGGCGCGAGCCTCAGCGACAGGCGGTATGCGACGACACGCTTGCGGCACAAGGGTTTATCGCGACTTTTGCACGTCATGAAACCCCGGTAGCCTGTCGCGGCCTGTCAATTCTGGCGGGCGCGGCGCGCAACGACTTTCGGTAAGATCCGTTGCGCCATCCGAGGCCGTTCATACCAGTGCGCTCTTCAAGGGCGCCATCCATACAAGCGAAGCATCGTTCACATGCCATTCCGTCTGACTTCCCGTCTCAGCCGCGCTGCGAAGCGCGTCGTGCCGTCCGCTCCCGCCCGCCCGCTGCGCCATCACCGCGCGCGCACGCAGGCGCTCGCCGAGCACACGCACGCGCACAGCCGGCTGGACGGCATCCGCGCGTGGTTCCACGCGTTCTTCTCGATGATGAGCGCACAGGCGTTCGCCCGCCGCGCCGGCCTGCGCTCGCTGCTGCAGAAGCCGTCGTCGCTGCGCGCGCTCGCGCTACGCCGCACGCTGGGCCCGCAGCGCCGCGTCAATCGCCCGCGCCGCCTCGCGGCCAGCAACGGCTGGTTCGGGTTCGGCGCACGCTGAAGCCGAGCCGGCGGCACGCTGCCCGCCACGATCGTCGCGCGCGCCGTCATTCCGCCGGCGTGCGACGCGCATAAAAAAACCCCGGCATGCCGGGGTTTTTCGTTTCAGGCGGACGACGCTTATGCGACGCGTGCCGTCGGCTCCACGCCAGCCGCTTCGGCCAGCGCGAGTGCCTTGTCGGTTGCTTCCCACGAGAATTCCGGCTCGTCGCGGCCGAAGTGGCCGTAAGCGGCCGTCTTCTCGTAGATCGGGCGCAACAGGTCGAGCATCTTGATGATGCCCTTCGGACGCAGGTCGAAATGCTCGCGCACGAGCTTCGTGATCACCGCATCCGACACTCGGCCCGTGCCGAACGTGTTGACCATCACCGAGGTCGGCTCGGCAACGCCGATCGCGTACGACACCTGGATCAGCGCGCGCGATGCGAGA
>NZ_CAJPHA010000027.1:0-92228 GCF_905339895.1 Burkholderia sp. BCC1988 | reverse complement strand
ACCGCGCACCGCGCGCGTGTCGTTGACCTATGATTTCTGATCGTCCGGACCCGGCCGCGTGATGCGCGGCCCCGGCAGCCAACCAGGAGAGCACAGACGATGTCCCCACTCGAAATCGCCGGCGTGATCGTCAGCGCGCTCGCGATCTGGCTGACCGCGAAGCGGCGCATGCTGTGCTGGCCGGTCGGGCTCGCGTCGGTCGCGCTGTACGGCTGGATCTTCATCGACGCGAAGCTGTATTCCGACATGCTGCTGCAGGGCGCGTTCGCGGTGCTGCAGGTGTACGGCTGGCGCCGCTGGATCGCGCAGCGTACGCTCGAGGCGGGCGGCGGCGCTGCGCCGCAAGGCGACGTCGCGCCCGTCACCGGCGTGCGGCCGCGGCAGATGCTGCCGGACCTGATCGCGGCCGTCGTCGGCAGCGCGCTGCTCGGCGGGATGATGGCGCGCTGGACCGATGCGGCGCTGCCGTTCGTCGATGCGTCGCTGACCGCGTTCAGCCTCGTCGCGCAATACTGGACCGCGCGGCGCTACATCGCGTCGTGGGGGCTGTGGATCGTCGTGAACGTCGTGTACGTCGGGATGTTCGTGTTCAAGGCGCTGTATCTGACGGCCGGACTCTACGCGCTGTTCATCGCGCTCGCCGTCGTCGGCTGGCGCGACTGGAGCCGGACGGCGAATGCGCTGCGCGCGACGGCGAGCCCGGCGGGCTGATTCAACTACGGAGCGACGTCGTTCATGTCATTTCCACTCGAGCCGGACGCGCCTGCATCGCGTGACGTCGCCGACATGCGGGACGTCGCGCCGCCGCAATTCGGTGTCGACGGCGAGCAGGCCGAACGCGACTGGCCGCTGATGACGCACGACGAAGTCGCGGGCGTGCTTGCGCGGATCGATGGCGTCGGCGCGCCGGCGCGGCTTACGTGGCACAGCCCGCGACCGTTCTCGGCGGCGGTGCTGGTGCACACGACCGACGCGCGCGCGCTGTTCGTCAAGCGTCACCACGCGAGCCTGCGCGACGTCGCCGGGCTCGAGGAGGAGCATCGCTTCATCGCGCATCTGCGCGATCGCGGTGTGCCGGTCGCCGACGTGCTCGCCGGTCGCGACGGCGCGACCGCGTTCGCATCCGGCGACTGGACCTATGAAGTGCACGTGGTGGCGCCAGGTGTGGATGCGTATCGCGGCGTGATGTCGTGGCAGCCGTTCACGCATCCTTCGCATGCGTACGCGGCAGGCCGCGCGCTGGCCGAACTGCATCGCGCGTCGGCCGGCTACGATGCGCCCGCGCGGCCCGTGCGCACGCTGCTGTCGAGTTTCCGGGTGCTGTCGTCCGCCGATCTTCCCGGTGCGCTCGAACGCTGGGTCGATGCGCAGCCGCTGCTGGTGCGCGCGCTCGGCACGCGCGACTGGCGCGGCGATGTCGCGGACGCGATCGGTCCGTATCACGCGCGCCTCGTGCCGCTGCTGCCCGCGCTGGCGCCGCTGTGGACGCACGGCGACTGGCATGCGTCGAATCTGCTGTGGACCGACGCCGCGCCCGGCGCGCAGGTGCGGACCGTGCTCGATTTCGGCCTGTCGGATCGCACGTGTGCCGTCATGGATCTCGCGCTCGCGATCGAACGCAATGCGATCGACTGGTTGGCGCCGGCCGATGCACGTCGCGTCGAGCATGAACAGATCGGCGCGCTGCTCGACGGCTACGAATCGCTCGAACCGCTGAGCGACGACGCGTATGCGGCGCTGGTCGCGATGCTGCCGATCGTGCATACCGAATTCGCGCTGTCGGAAGTCGCGTATTTCGGCTGCATCGTCAATGCACCGGATATCGTCGATGTTGCGTACGACGGTTATCTGATCGGGCATGCGCGATGGTTCGGCGAACGCGACGGGCGGCAGTTGCTCGACTGGCTGGTGCAACGCCGGCGTGCGAAGCGGGGCAACTCGTAAGGTTGCGTTGCGGACACTGTCGAGCCGGCAGTGTCGTCTGCCCGAACTTCACCTTCCTGCGGTGCTGCGATCGCACCGCACGGCGCGGCCGCACGTTCGCCGCGATCCGGCGGCGCGCGGCACGCCGCCTGCGATCGCCGGGCAGCACCCACGCCTGACTCGCATCAGCGCGTCGCGAGCCTGTCGTGATTGTCGGCCTGGGGCGACTTCGCGCCGGCATGCACCGAGATCCCGTGAAGTTCCTTGTTGCGCGCGATGATCTCGCTGGTCGGCGGGTACTGCGTCTTGCTCGTCGGCACCACGCCGTCGTGCTGCGCCTGCTTGAGTTCGTCGATGACTTCCGCGCGGGTCTTGCCCTGCGTTTGAGTGTGCGTTTGCGCGAAGGCGGCTTGCGAGGCGACGCCGAGCGACAGCGTGGCGGTGACGAACAGGGCTGCGAGTCTTGCCGTTTTCATGGAGCTCTCCTTGATGAGGCCGCCGGGTGGCGATCCATGAGCCCAGTATGCGAAAGCCGCCGAGCGTGACCGTGATCGGCAGATGACAAATGCGTCAGATTGCGGGGCGGGGCGGGGCGGGGCGGGGCGTGACGTGCGGGCCCGGCCGACATGATGCAATCGTCATGTTCGGGTCATGCATGCGATGAGCGGGAAGCGGAGCATGTCGCCTGCCGACGGCCGAAGCCGGAACCGTCGGATCGTCCGCGCCGAAGGCCGTGCGCGATGCGGTGCCCACCGGCCTGATGCCCGGCGAACAGATCGACCATGCGGGGCATCGATGCGGCAATCCGAACTTCTACGTGAACACGCATCCGTGCCTGTTCCCGAAGCGCAACGTCACGCCTCGATGCAGTCATATCCCCGCGCCACATGCGCGGCTGTCGACTATAGTTATGCACGAACAGCACCGATCCACGTCGAAGGCGGGCAAATGATCGATGACGTTTACATCTCTGTCACCGACATCGAGAAGTCGCTGATCTTCTACTCCGAAGCCCTGAAGCCACTCGGCTGGAGCGTATTCGGCAACTACGACTCCGCGAATGGCCCGGCGAGCGTCCCTGATCTCTACGGCATCGGCGACGATGTGTACGGCAAGGGAGAGGGGGTTGGATCAAGCATCTGGCTACGCAAACGTCAGCCAGGCGAGACCGGGCTTTACCTGGGGATCGTCTGCGATACGAACGAACTCGTCGATGCTGCCTACGCAGCCGCAATCAAGGCCGGCGGCATCGATGAGGGAAGACCGGCGGATCGTACCTACTTCGCCCCCGGCTACTACGCCGCCAACGTCGCCGACCTCGACGGCAACCGTCTCGAGTTCGTACACAAGGCGTGGAACCCCAAGCGACGCTCATAGCAATCCGATGGATGCACGGGGGTCGTCGCGGTTCGTATCGCTTTGAACGATCCCGCACCGGATAGATGGCTGCTTCGTGAACGTGCGGTTGGCCGAACCGGATCGGCAAGCCCTGTCCACGGAATTCCGCAAACAAGCAAAAAAAAGGCCCGGCACTCGCAGTGTCCGGGCCAACGCGTGATCGTGCCGTGCGACAGCGATACGCTTGCGTGGTTCGCAACGGGCATCACCCGTCACGCATTCAATGGTAGCGACACGATCCATCGCGAACCTGATCGGAAGATGAAGTTTTCGTCACGCGCGTATCGGTGTGCGGTCGATATTCCGATCAGAAGCAATGGCGCAGCCCGAGATTGACGATCCCTCGCGTAGCCGTAGGCGCCGATGCGGGTGCTGCGACCCCCGGCATCGACCGGGGATTGAACACCTTGAAGCGGGCGTGTCGGCACGCCCGCATCGGCTCACAGCTGCGCGAGCGCCTGGTCGAGGTCGGCGAGCAGGTCGTCGATGTGCTCGATGCCGATCGACAGCCGTACCGTTTCCTCCTTCACGCCGGCCTTCGCGAGCTCGGCCGGCGACAGCTGGCGGTGCGTCGTCGAGGCCGGATGCGTCGCGAGCGACTTCGTGTCGCCGATGTTGACGAGCCGCGTGAACAGCTTCAGCGCATCCTGGAACTTCGCGCCGCCGTCGCGTCCGCCCTTCACGCCGAACGTCAGGATGCCGGGCGCGCGGCCCGACAGGTAGCGCGCGACGAGCGCATGATCCGGGTGATCGGGCAGCCCGGCGTAGTTCACCCATTCGACGTGTTCATGGCGCGCGAGATGCTGCGCGATCTTCAGCGCGTTGTCGCTGATGCGCTCGATGCGCAGCGCGAGCGTCTCGATGCCTTGCAGGATCTGGAACGCGTTGAACGGCGAGATCGCCGCGCCCATGTTGCGCAGCGGCACGACGCGCGCGCGGCCGATATACGCGGCCGGCCCGAACGCTTCGGTGTAGACGACACCGTGATAGCTGACGTCGGGCTCGTTGAGCCGCTTGAAGCGGTCCGCGTGCTGCGCCCACGGGAACTTGCCCGAATCGACGATCGCGCCGCCGAGGCTCGTGCCGTGGCCGCCGAGATACTTCGTCAGCGAGTGCACGACGATGTCCGCGCCGTGTTCGAACGGACGCAGCAGGTACGGCGACGGCACCGTGTTGTCGACGATCAGCGGGATACCGTGGCGATGCGCGACTTCCGCGAGCGCGGCGATGTCGGTCACGTTGCCGAGCGGATTGCCGACCGATTCCGCGAAGATCGCCTTCGTGCGCGCGTCGATCAGCGGCTCGAACGACGCGGGGTCGCGCGGATCGGCGAAGCGCGTCGTGATGCCGTATTGCGGCAGCGTATGCGCGAACAGGTTGTAGGTGCCGCCGTACAGCGAACTGGCGGACACGATGTTGTCGCCGGCTTCCGCGATCGTCTGGATCGCGTACGTGACGGCCGCCTGGCCCGACGCCAGCGCCAGCGCGCCGATGCCGCCTTCGAGCGCGGCGATCCGCTGTTCGAGCACGTCGGTCGTCGGGTTCATGATCCGCGTGTAGATGTTGCCCTGGACCTTCAGGTCGAACAGGTCTGCGCCGTGCTGCGTGTCGTCGAATGCGTACGCAACGGTCTGGTAGATCGGCACCGCGACCGCGCGCGTGGTCGGGTCGGGTCGATAGCCGCCGTGCACGGCGATGGTTTCGAGGCGCCAGTTCGAAGAGGCCTGATCGGTCATGAGTGCTCCATCTGTTGTTGTCGTGGTCGAGCGATTATAGGAGCAGGTGTGCTGCCGTCCTTAGAACGAATGGTTTGTTGCTTATGGGGCCGCCGCGCATAGAATGGGTTTTTCCTCGGATGAAGGGTGCGCGATGGACCAGGATCAGTGGAACAAGGTGGATGCGTATTTCTCCGCGACGCTCGTGCCGACCGACGACGCGCTCGACGCCGCGCTCGCGGCGAGCGACGCGGCCGGGCTACCCGCGATCAACGTCGCGCCGAACCAGGGCAAGCTGCTGCAGCTGCTCGCGACGATTCGCGGCGCACGGCGCATCCTCGAAGTCGGCACGCTCGGCGGCTACAGCACGATCTGGCTCGCGCGCGCGTTGCCGCCGGACGGCCGGCTCGTGACGCTCGAACTGAACCCCGATCACGCGAAGGTCGCGACGCGGAACATCGCGCGCGCCGGGTTCGCGGATGTCGTGTCGGTGGTGGTCGGCAGCGCGAAGGACAGCCTCGCGCGGCTCGTCGATGCGGGCGAGGCGCCGTTCGACTTCATCTTCATCGACGCGGACAAGGACAACAACGCCGCTTATCTGGACGCCGCGCTGAAACTGTCGCGGCCCGGCACGGTGATCGTCGTCGACAACGTCGTGCGGGGCGGGCGCGTGGCCGATCCGGACAACCGTGAGCCGGACGTCGTCGGCGTGCGCGACGGGTTCGCGCGGATCGTCGCCGAGCCGAACCTCACGACGACCGCCTTGCAGACGGTCGGGCTGAAGGGCTGGGACGGGTTTTCGATCTCGATCGTCGGCGCGTGACTTGAAGGTGGCGCATCACCGCGGTCGTCGGCCGCACCGGACGTGCGATACGGTCGCGGCCACGGATCTTTCATCGAGCGCGGCCGCCCGGCCTTCGGCCGCGCGCCGCGCTATCCTTTCACGCACACCACCTGACGCAGCGTGTGCACCACTTCGACAAGGCTGCGCTGCGCTGCCATCACCGCATCGATGTCCTTGTAGGCCATCGGGATCTCGTCGACGACACCCGCGTCCTTCCGGCATTCGACGCCGCGCGTCGCCTTGACCTGGTCGTCGACCGTGAAGCGGCGCTTCGCTTCGGTCCGGCTCATCGCGCGGCCGGCGCCGTGGCTGCACGAACAGAAGCTCTCCGGATTGCCGAGCCCGCGCACGATGAAGCTTTTCGCGCCCATCGAACCCGGAATGATGCCGAGCTGTCCCTTCTGCGCGGATACGGCTCCCTTGCGCGTGACGAGCACGTCCTCGCCGAAGTGGCGTTCGCGCTGCACGTAGTTGTGGTGGCAGTTCACCGCGTGCTCGTCGACCGCGAACGGTTTCGCGATCACGCCGCGCGCCGCGCCGATCACCGCGTCCATCATCGCCTGCCGGTTGCGGCGCGCGTAGTCCTGCGCCCAGCCCACCGCTTCGACGTAATCGTCGAAGTGCCGGCTGCCCTCGGTGAAATACGCGAGGTTGCGATCCGGCAGGTTCGCGATGTGCTGCCGCATGTCGGCCTGCGCGAGTTCGATGAACAGGCTGCCGATCGCGTTGCCGACGCCGCGCGAGCCGCTGTGCAGCATGAACCACACGCGATCCGCTTCGTCGATGCACACCTCGATGAAGTGGTTGCCCGTGCCGAGCGTGCCCAGATGCGCGTAGTGGTTCGTCTTCTCCAGCTTCGGATACTTGCCGACGATCCGCTGAAAGCCCGGCAGCAGCGATTTCCACGACTCGGTCACGGCGGCCGGCGTGCGATCGCCCCATGCGCCGGGATCGCGGCGCCCCGGCGCGCGGCCGTGCGGCACCGCGCGTTCGATCGCGCTGCGCAGCGCGCCGAGTGCGTCCGGCAGGTCCGCCGCCGTGAGCGTCGTGCGCGCGGCCATCATCCCGCAGCCGATGTCGACGCCGACCGCGGCCGGGATGATCGCGCCCTTCGTCGGGATCACGCTGCCGATCGTCGAGCCCTTGCCGAGGTGGACGTCCGGCATCACCGCGACGTGCTTGAAGATGAACGGCATCTGCGCGGTGTTGCGCAATTGCGTGCGCGCGTCGTCCTCGACCGCGACGCCTTGTGTCCACATCTTCACCGGCTTGCCGTTCGCCAGTTCCATCACCTGAAAATCATCGTTACTCATTTGCTTCACCTTCGATCGCCCCTTCAGTCGTCCGGCGCAAGCTCTTCAAAGCGTGATGCTTCCATCTATTCTTGTCGTTTTCTTCACTGGCTGCCGGCCGACGTGCGTTGGCCGAATCGGGGTACGACGCGACCGGGTCAGGCTCGATTCGCGGATGCTCGCTGCGCGGTAGCCGCGCGTGAACGATGTTTCACCATTCATGCGCGGCAGATCGCGATGATCTCCGCGCTGGCCGCGTCGTCGAACGGCGCACCGTTCCAGTCTCCGCACCAGTCGGCGGACGAGAAGCCGGCGGCCGCGACACGCGCCTGCAGGTCGGGTTGCGCGATGAAGCGCAGCCGGCTCGCGTTCTTCACTTGCGTATCGTCGCGATGAAACCGGTAGACCGTGTCGAACGACACGATCGGACCGTCGACCGCGGTCACCGCATGATGGAGTTCGACGCTGCCGAATTCGGGTGAATCGATGCGGGTGGCCGACGCCGCCGGAGTCCAGCCGAGCCACGGCTCGACACGCGGATTGCGGGTTTCGAACAGGAAGCGCCCGCCGTCGGCCAGCACGCGCCGCGCGCCGCACAGCGTCGCATCGATCTCCGCGTCGGTCAGCAGGCACTGGAACGCGTGCCCGGTCATCACGACGGCATCGAACGGCGCGCCGGGCGGCAGGCCGCCGAGATCGCACGCGAGCCAGCGCACCGCGCCGGCGCCCGGCTGGCGTCGCGCATGGTCGATCATCGCGGGTGCGGGGTCGATCGCGATGACGTCGTGTCCGGCCGCCGCAAGCCGGCGCGCGAACGTGCCGGTGCCGCAGCCGAGATCGAGAATCCGTTGCCGCGCGGTGCCGAGGCGCGATGCGTAGAACGCGAAGTCGCGGTCCCCCGCGTTGAACCGGTCGTAGACCGCGACGAGACGCGGATCGGCATAGAGGATTTCGCCGGCGGTTGCCGCGTCGGACGTCACGCGAAACCCGCGTCAGCGCTGCTGCACCGCGACGCGCAGCCCGAGCGCGATGAAGATCGAGCCGATGATCTTTCCCTGCCAGCGCGTGAGCCACGCAAGCCGCTTCACGACGCGGCCGAGCGGGCGGATCGAGCATGCGATCAGCGTCGTATAGAGCGAGCTGAGCACGACGAAGATCAGCCCGAGCACCGCGAACTGCACGAACGTCGAGCCGCGTTCCGGATGCACGAACTGCGGCATGAACGCGAGGAAGAACAGCGCGGTCTTCGGGTTCAGCACTTCGGCGGGAATCGCCTGCAGGTACGCCGTCAGCGGCGTGACGGGCGGCACCTTCGGCAGCGACGGATCGGACGGCCCGTCGAGCAGCGCGCGCACGCCGAGGTAGATGAGGTAAGCCGCGCCGACCAGCTTCACGACGTTGAACGCGAGCGCCGACGTCATCAGCAGCGCCGACAGCCCGACGGCGGCAAACAGCGTATGCACGAAGTCGCCGCTCGCGACGCCGAGGCCGGTCAGGATGCCGGTCTTGCGGCCGCCCTGCACGGTGCGGCTCAGCACGAGCAGCACGGCGGGGCCCGGGATCAGGAACAGGCCCAGGACGACGGCGGTGAAGGTGGCCAGCGTGGTCAGGTCGAACATGGCGGCTCCGGCAAGGTTGGCGAGGCGGCGGGGGATCGACGCATTGTATTCGGATCGGCGCGCGTCTGCCGATGCCGGCCGGGAACCGCGCAGCCGCGCCGGCGCCTTTCTGGTATAAGCACGAAAGGCCGCGCGGGCACGCCGTCCGGCCGCTTTCGACACCATCGCTCCATGCGCGACCTGCCACCCGTTACCGACCCCGCTGCCGACGCCGACGTCTATCACGTGCCGCGTCCGCTCGTCGTGTTCGGCGGCTCGGTCGTCGAGCCCGAATGGCGGCTCGAACGGCACAGCCATCCGCAGGCGCAACTGCTGTACACGCTGAGCGGCGTCATCTATTGCGAGATCGACGGCGGCGTGTGGAGCGCACCGCCGCAATGCACGGTATGGATTCCGGGCGGCGTCACGCATTCGGCGCGCGGTTCGGCCGGCGCGACGTTCTACGCGGTGCTGGTCGAGCCCGATGCGGCGCCCGGCCTGCCGGCGCGCTGCTGCACGCTGGGCATGTCGCCGCTGTTGCGCGAACTGCTGCTGAAGGCCGCGAGCTTCCCGAGCCTGTACGACGTCGACGGTCCGCAGGGGCGGCTGATGGCGACGCTGCTCGACGAACTCGTCGCGGCGCCGGTCGAGGACCTGTATCTGCCGATGCCGGCCGACCGCCGGCTGCGCAGGCTGATCGATCACCTGCTCGACGACCCGGCCGACAAGTCGCCGCTGCCCGAACTCGCGCGCCGCGCCGGCGTCAGCGAGCGCAGCCTCACGCGGCTCGCCGCGAAGGAACTCGGCATGAGCCTCGGCGACTGGCGCCGGCGGCTGCACGTCGCGCTGTCGCTGCGGATGCTGACGGCGGGCCGCCGCGTGCACCAGATCGCGATCGACCTCGGCTACGAGAGCGCGAGCAGCTTCGTGACGATGTTCCGCAAGGCGACCGGCAAGTCGCCGACCCAATACCTGACCGACCGGCAGCGCTGACCGTGCCGTGCTGAGCCGTGCCGTGCCAGGTCGTCACACGCGCGTGCTTGGCCGGATCGAACAAGCGGTTGGCCGGCACGAGAAATGACGGGACGGGCGTCGATCTCTAACATGAGAATCATTCTCATTTGGAGGCCGACATGCAGATCGTCACGACTGAATTTCCGTTGGTGTGGTTGCGTTACGCGCGTTCGCCGTCGAGCGATCCCGCGCACTTGCTGGCCGAGCTCGACGCGTTGCTCGCGCGCCGCGAACGTTTCGTGTTCCTGACCGACGATGCACCGTCCGGCGACGATCGCGATGCGCAGGATCACGAGATGCGCAAGCAGCTCGCGAAATGGAGCAAGGCGAATCGCGCGCAATCGCGCGAATGGATTCCCGCGATGATCGCGGTCGAGCCCGACGCGCAGCGGCGCGCGGCGCTCGATGCGTTCTCGGCCGCGTTCGAGAAGGTCTGGGGTTATCCGTTGAACGCGGCGGCGAATCGTGACGAGGCGCTCGCGCTGGCACGGCAGCTGCTGGCCGAGCCGGCCCGCGCGGCCGCTGCCACGCGCGACTGAACCGGTCGCCGCGCCGGCGGCGCGGCTCGCTCACTGACAGGCATGCGCCGCGTCGCGTTCGCGCGCGAGGCGTGATGCCGTATTCCGCGGGAGTTTCCGGTGGACAATCCGATTCGCGCGATGCGCATCTTCACGCGCATCGTCGAGATGAACAGCTTTACGCGCGCGGCGCACTCGCTCGGCATTTCGCGCGCGACCGCGACGCGCACCGTGCAGGAACTCGAGGCGGCGCTCGGCATGCCGTTGCTGGTGCGCACGACGCGCGCGCTGCGGGCGACGCCGGAAGGCGACGCGTATTACCGGCGGTGCCAGCGCATCACCGCGGACGTCGACGAACTCGAAGCGAGCCTGCGCAACGCGGCGCGGCATCCGAGCGGGCCGCTGCGCGTCGAGTTGCCGGGAGCGGTGGCGGACGCGATCGTGCTGCCGGCGCTTGGCGCGTTCCATGCGCGCCATCCGGAACTCGTGCTGATGCTGGGCGTTTCCGGACGCGCGGCCGACCTGATCGGCGATGCGGTCGACTGCAGCATCCGGCTGGGCGCGCTGCCCGATTCGTCGCTGGTTGCGCGCCCGCTCGGCGCACTCGAGCGCGTGACCTGCGCGAGCCCCGCGTATCTCGAGCGCTGCGGCGTGCCGCGTTCGCTCGATGCGCTTGCCGGGCATCGCGCGGTCAGCGGCGCGTTCGCGTCGGCCCAGCGCACGGCCGAACTCGAATTCGCGATCGATGGCGCGGTGCGCAAGATCCGGCTCGACGGCATCGTCAGCGTCGACGACGAGCAGGCGTACCTGGCTTGCGGCGTGCATGGCCTCGGGTTGATCCAGCCGCCGCGTGTCGTCGCGCAGCCGCTGATCGACGCGGGACATTTGCAGGAAGTGCTGCCGCGGTGGCGGCCGGGCGCGGTTTCGGTGTCGGCCGTCTATGCGAAGCGCCGGCACGTGTCGCCGGGCGTGCGCGCGTTCGTCGACTGGGTCGCGGAGCGTTTCGAGGATGCCGCGCAGGACCGGGCCGGTGTGAGCGTGCCTGGGGCAGCGCTGCGGCAGATGGCGGCGCCGGCGATCGCCGCGTGCGAGCCAGACGGGAGGCTGGCGGCCGCGGCGTGACGGCGGGGCGTCGAACGAATGAACGGGAGCTCAGGTGCTTGCGAGGCGAAACGCGTCGGCCATGCGCTCCTGTTCCCGGGCAGAAAGCGCGAGTCGTGTCGCGAGCGTGCGCCATTGGCCGACGACGCCGCGGAAATCATCGATGATCTCGTCGGCATCCTTCAGGCTCAGCCGGAAATATTCACATACCTCGCGAGCGAGTTCGAGGTTCAGCGCGTTATCCGCTTCCGTGATGTTGAGCTTCAGACCATCGGCTACGGCGACGGGATTCATATCGTAGGCCGCGGAGAGTCGCCAGCCCGCAGCCGGTTCGAGCATGAACCCGTGATTGCGAAGATGGTCGTCGGTATTCGAGACGAGAAGGTTGAAGACGATCCGGGCCCACAGTTCGCGCAGGTCGGCGTTCGGTTGCGCGCCATGTCGCATGAGAACTTCCGCCAGTTCCAGGTAGCTGACACCGGTCGATGCGTCGTCGCCGTCGACATGGCCGGTCATCGTCATGGCCGAGGCAAAATGCAGCCGACGTCCATTAGCGGTCCGATCAAAGCGTCGCACCAGGAAGCAGTGGTAATCGCTGGCGAATTTTCGCGCTTCGGCGTGGGCGACGTTCAGGCCGCAGCCGACCGCCAGTGCATTGACGACCATTTCCCAGCCGCCAACGTCGTAGTCGTCCCGTGCGCTCGGGAACTTGGCGATATACAGGTGCCCGCGGTCGTCGGCCACGCTGGCTTTTGGTCTGGCGCCACCGAGCGAGCCGCCGGGTGCGATGAGCATCGATAGCCAGTCGCGACCGTCCGGGGCGATATTGTCGACGTCTTCCTCCAGTGCCCGACTGGCTTGCTCCAGTTCGCGAATCTCCGCAAACGGCGGCGCGGCGAGATCGATGCGGTCATCGAGAAATTCTCCGGTGTCGTCGAGCTTGTAGCGCAATGCGCCGACTCGATAGAGGTCGTGGACGCCGAGCAGGTAGTCCGACTCATGGAGTCGCGTGCCCTTCGGCCGGAGACCTGCGCGAACGTCACGCTCCAGCCGGCGATCCATCAGCATGCGGCCCCATCGATCGGGGCTCGAATCGGCGAACGCGCCGAACGCGTGCCGCGGCGGCACCGGATATTGCGGTCCTTCGAAGAGGCCGATCCCGGGGTCGAGTTGCACGCCGGCGAACTCGGGTGCATCCAGCGCAACCGCGTCGTACTGGAATTCGAACCGTTCGCTGGCACGTGTCTGTCGACTGTGCAGAAGACCGAGTTTTCGGGGAGCGGGCAGGCCGTCCCAGTCTGCATAGACGGAGATGGTCGTCATTTCCTGGTCGCCCCTCCGTGTCGCTTGCCCACGGGTTTCAGCAATGCGGTCAGATCCGCGGCGGTCGTGCCGCGATTCTCGTCAGGCACTGCGCGACCGAATGCCGTCGTCGCTGTTCCGTCGGCTTGGGCGGTGGGAGAAACGCTCGCGCTAGCGCGCTTGCCGGACGTGTGCAGCGCTGCCGCGACCGGTGTCGAAGCCACTTGCTTCGAGCGCCGCGGCGTGGCGAGTCGGGCGTCCTGAAGCTGGCGGCCGAGCGGGTCCGCGGCGGCTAGCTTTTCCAGATCACCCTGGAGCCCGAGCGTCTGCATGACGGAAAGATAGGCCCCCATCGTTACCCCCGAACTGCCCGCCTCGAGTGAGCGAAGCGTCATCGGCGACATGCCCGCGCGTTCCGCGACCTGCTTGGCCGTCAGCTTTCGGCGCAGACGCGCCAACTTCAGCCGCTCGCCGAAGTCGACGAGCAGCCGACTGGATGCCGGCAAGAGCGGGGCAGTCTTCTTGGCCATGGTCGGAGCTAATATTTCAGCGCTTTTTGTGGAATAACGCCAAAATAATAGCACTTTGGCTTGAGGTAAGCGGCATCCCGATAGTGTCTCATGGGTGAAAGTGTAAATATTTTGGCGTTTTTTATGAAAAATAGCCGAAATATTGGCATCCGCCCGCCTCCCGTCACCCACCCAGCTCCCCCGCCAGAAAATCCACGAACGCCCGTATCCGCGCGGACATCTGATGCCGCTGCGCATACACCGCGTAGATATCCGCGCTCGGCGTTTCGTAGTCGGGCAGCACGACGACGAGGCGCCCGTCGGCCAGAAAGTCGCGGATATCCCACTCGGCGCGCATCAGGATGCCGTGCCCGTCGAGCGCCCATTTCACCGCGATCTCGCCGTCGTTCGTCGTCAGGTTGCCGTTGATCCGCACGGCTTCCGTGTTGCGCGCCGCGCCGCGTCCGCTCGCCAGCCGCCAGATCCCGTAGCCTTCGTCGCCTTGCCGGATGCCGATGCAGTTGTGCCGCGTCAGTTCGTGCGGCGTGCCCGGCGTGCCGTGCCGCGCGAGATACGCGGGCGCCGCGCACAGCAGCCGGCGGTTCGGCGCGAGCCGTCGCGCGACGACGCGCGTATCGGGCGGCTCGCCGAAGCGGATGCACACGTCGAACGCGTCGTCGGTGAGCGGCGGCGGCATCACCGACAGTTGCAACTGCACCGACACCTCCGGAAAACGCGCGACGAAGCGCGAGATCGCCGGGCCGACGTGGCTGCGCCCGAAACCGAGCGTCGCGTTCACGCGCAGCAGCCCCTTCGGCCGCTGCCGCGCGCTGCCGAGCAGTTCGCCCAGTTCGTCCATCTGATCGAGGATCCGGCGCGCGTAGTCGAGATACACGTCGCCCTCGGGCGTCAGCATCATGCGCCGCGTCGTGCGGTTGACGAGCGTCACGCCCGCGCGCCGCTCCATCTGCGTGAGCCGCTTGCTGACGGCCGCCGCGGTCAGCCCGAGCTCGCGCGCGGCCGCGCTCAGGCTGCCCGCCGCGGCCAGCGTCGAGAAGAAGCCGAGATCGGCCGGCTGGACGGTATCCGCCATGACGTGATTCGTGAATTGAAGTTAAAGATGCTTTGAGTATAGCCCCGGTTTCCGCACTTCCGGTTCGGTAAAGTGCGTTCACGCTCACGATCAATCGAGGATGTCAGCATGAAGACCTACCGTATCGCGACCATTCCCGGCGACGGCATCGGCAAGGAAGTGGTGCCGGCGGCCAAGCAGGTGCTGGAAGCGCTGGCCCGCGGCAGCGACCGCTTTGCGTTCGAGTTCGAGGATTTCGACTGGGGCGCCGATTACTACCGCCTGCACGGCGCGATGATGCCGGCCGACGGTCTCGACGCGCTGCGCGGCAAGGACGCGATCCTGTTCGGCTCGGCGGGCGACCCCGACGTGCCCGACCACGTGACGCTGTGGGGCCTGCGCCTGAAGATCTGCCAGGGCTTCGACCAGTACGCGAACGTGCGGCCGACGCGCATCCTGCCCGGCATCGACGCGCCGCTGAAGCGCTGCGGGCCGGCCGACCTGAACTGGGTGATCGTGCGCGAGAACTCGGAGGGCGAATACGCGGGCGTCGGCGGCCGCGTGCACCAGGGGCATCCGATCGAGGCGGCGACCGACGTGTCGATCCTCACGCGTGCCGGCGTCGAACGCATCATGCGCTTCGCATTCCGGCTCGCGCAGTCGCGTCCGCGCAAGCTGCTGACCGTCATCACGAAGAGCAACGCGCAGCGTCACGCGATGGTGATGTGGGATGAGATCGCGAAGCAGGTCGCGCAGGAATTCCCCGACGTCACGTGGGACAAGGAACTCGTCGACGCCGCGACCGCGCGCATGGTGAACCGCCCGGCGTCGCTCGACACGATCGTCGCGACCAACCTGCACGCGGACATCCTCAGCGATCTCGCGGCCGCGCTGGCGGGCAGCCTCGGCATCGCGCCGACCGGCAACATCGATCCCGAGCGCCGCTATCCGTCGATGTTCGAGCCGATCCACGGCTCCGCGTTCGACATCATGGGCCGGGGCCTCGCGAATCCGGTCGGCACGTTCTGGTCGGCCGTGATGCTGCTCGAGCATCTCGGCGAGACGGCAGCGGCCGCGCGCGTGATGCAGGCGATCGAGGCCGTGACGGCCGATCCGTCGCTGCATACGCGCGACCTCGGCGGCAGCGCGACGACCGCGCAGGTGACGGCCGCCGTCTGCGAGCGCGTCGCGCACGCGGCGGTCGCCGCCTGACAGTAACGAGAACGGCGACGAGAACGGCGACGGCCGCAAGCGCAGCCGGTCGCCTTCCATTCGCCGCCCCCCGGATTTTTTTGCCCGCGACTCGCGCATTCGACGCGAGCCGGGTGCCGGCGCGCACGCTTCGTCGTAATGCCGGCGGTACCCACCGAGCCCGCGCGGACAGCGCGCGGCTCGACCTCGAAGGAGGAGACACATGCAAGCGGATCTGGAAACCCGCGTCGCGCGGAAACTGATGTGGCGCATCATTCCGTTCGTGATGCTGCTTTACTTCGTCAGCTTTCTCGATCGCGTCAACGTCGGCTTCGCGGCGATGACGATGAACAAGGCGATCGGCCTGTCGCCGACCGCGTTCGGACTCGGCGGCGGCCTGTTCTTCATCGGCTACTTTCTGTTCGAAGTGCCGAGCAACCTGATTCTCCATCGCGTCGGCGCACGCATCTGGATCGCGCGCGTGATGATCACGTGGGGCATCGTGTCGGCGGTGTCCGCGTTCGCAGCCGGGCCGACGAGCTTCTACGTGCTGCGCTTCCTGCTCGGCATCGCGGAAGCCGGCTTCTTCCCCGGCATCATCCTGTACCTGAGCCTGTGGTTTCCCGCGAAGCAGCGCGCGGTGGCGGCCGCGTGGTTCATGGCGGCCGCGCCGATCTCGACCGCGATCGGCTCGCCGCTGTCGGGCGCGATCATGCAGATGCCGCCGATGTTCGGGCTCGCCGACTGGCAGATGCTGTACATCGTCGAGGCGCTGCCCGCAGTGCTGCTCGGCTTCGTCGTGCTGAAGTGCCTGACCGATGCGCCGTCGAAGGCCGCGTGGCTGCGGCCGGACGAGCGCGACTGGCTGGTCGCGAAGCTGAAGTCCGAGGCCGACGCGCGGCACGCGCATGCCGGGCACACGGCCGGCGCGTGGCAGGCGCTGCGCGACCCGCGCGTGCTGGCGCTCGCGCTGATCTACTTCGGCACGTCGGCGGGGCTCTATACGCTCGGCCTCTGGGCGCCTCTGATGGTCAGGCAGTTCGGCTTCACCGCGTGGCAGACGGGCCTGCTGACCGGCATCCCGAGCATCGCCGCGGTCGTCGCGATGATCGGCTGGGCACGGCATTCGGATCGCACCGGCGAACGCACGTGGCATGTCGTGATTCCGTGCGTGCTCGCGTGCATCGGCTTCGTGTTCGCGGGGCAGGCGAGCACCGCGCTCCTGACCGTGCTCGCGCTGGTCGTCGTCAACATCGGGATCAGCGCCGCGAAGGCGCCGCTGTGGGCGATGCCGAGCGCGTTCCTGTCAGGCGCCGGCGCGGCCGCGGGGATCGCGATGATCAACTCGATCGGCAACCTCGGCGGCTTCGTCGGGCCGTTCGCGATCGGCTGGCTGAAGAACGTGACGGGCGGCTACGCGGCCGGGCTGTACGTGGTGGCGGGCACGCTCGCGGTGTCGGCGGTCGTCACGCTGATGCTGAGCCGCAAGGGCGCGCGCGAGCAGGTCGTGGCGGGGGTGCGGCATCATCATTGAATGGCAGGCAGCGCGTGTTGCCGGACGTGGCGACTGTGTGGAGGGTGCCGGCGCTCGCGTGAGCGAGGCCTTTGCCCACTACGCGGTGTGACGCGACTTCCGCCCGTCGCGCGCGCCGGTTTCCCCGCTACACGTTCGGCGACTGCGCGCTTCGTGCGATCTTCTGCGCACACGCATCGGCCGACGCTTTCGACGTGTCGACGAAGCAATCGCTGAACGCGCGCGCCGCATACCCTTCTCGATACATCTCGGCGATACGTTGCCGCTCCCAGTCCGTCAGCGCGCGCGTGCCGCGATCCGACGCCGCGATCGCTTCCGGTGGCGCGAGTGTCACGACGAACAGGCGCGCGTCGCGTGCGTCGCAGGCTGCGCGCAGCCGGTCGAATTCCGCGTCGCCGATCGGATAGGCGATCACCAGATGACGTTCGCGTGCCTGCGCGATCTCTTTGACGAGGCGCGCCAGCGCGATCGCCCACTGCACGTCGAACGGGGCGTCGTCGGGCGCGTCGTGATCGTCGCCGTCGATGAAGCGCGCATTGGGCAGTCGCTGCGCGAGTGCGCGACCGATCGTCGTCTTGCCGCTGTTGATCGGGCCGTTCAGGTGGATGACGGTGAGGGAAGTCATGAGCCGGGCCGGAAATCGGACGACTGGCAGCTTGCCACGATTGCCGTAGCCTTGCAGCGCCGTTTGCGCGTGACGCGGTGGCGCGAGTAGAGCAGGAAGAGAAAGAAGCAGCAGGCCGCGCATGCATCGATGCACATGCGGCCTGCCCGGCCGGAGCGCGTATCGGCTACGCGCCCCGGCGTCGAACGAAGCGACTTACTTGTCGTCGCCCTTGATCTGCGGCAGCGCCGACGCTTCACCCGGCGTCAGCAGGCCGACTTGCGAATACACGCGCAGCTTGTCGCGCGTATCGGTGATGTCGAGGTTGCGCATCGTCAGCTGGCCGATCCGGTCGCGCGGCGAGAACGTCGACGCCACCTTCTCCATCGACAGGCGTTCCGGCTGATACGTGAGGTTCGGCGACTTCGTGCTCAGGATCGAGTAGTCGTTGCCGCGGCGCAGTTCGATCTTCACTTCGCCGGTGATCGCGCGCGCGACCCAGCGCTGCGCCGTTTCGCGCAGCATGATCGCTTGCGGGTCGAACCAGCGGCCCTGGTACAGCAGGCGGCCGAGACGGCGGCCGTTCTCGCGGTACTGCTCGATCGTGTCTTCGTTGTGGATGCCGGTGACGAGACGCTCGTATGCGATGTACAGCAGCGCGAGGCCCGGGGCTTCGTAGATGCCGCGGCTCTTCGCCTCGATGATGCGGTTCTCGATCTGGTCGCTCATGCCGAGGCCGTGGCGGCCGCCGATGCGGTTCGCTTCCAGCAGCAGCTCGACCTGGTCCTTGAACTCGACGCCGTTCAGCGCGACCGGCTGGCCGGCTTCGAAGCGCACCGTCACTTCCTCGGCGGCGATCTTCACGTCGTCGCGCCAGAACGCGACGCCCATGATCGGGTTCACGATCTTGATGCCGCTTTCGAGGCTTTCGAGGTCCTTCGCTTCGTGCGTCGCGCCGAGCAGGTTCGAGTCGGTCGAATACGCCTTCTCGGCCGACATCTTGTATGCGAAGCCGGCCTGGTTCATGAATTCGGACATTTCGGCGCGGCCGCCGAGTTCGTCGATGAACGTCTGGTCGAGCCACGGCTTGTAGATCTTCAGGTCCGGGTTCACGAGCAGGCCGTAGCGGTAGAAACGCTCGATGTCGTTGCCCTTGTACGTGCTGCCGTCGCCCCAGATGTTGACGCCGTCTTCCTTCATCGCGGCGACGAGCATCGTGCCCGTCACGGCGCGGCCGATCGGCGTCGTGTTGAAGTACGTGACGCCCGCGGTCGTGATGTGGAACGCGCCGCTTTGCAGCGCGGCGATGCCTTCGGCGACGAGCTGCGCGCGGCAGTCGATCAGGCGGGCGCCGGCTGCGCCGTATTCGATCGCGCGTTTCGGGATCGCGTCGTAATCGTCTTCGTCGGGCTGGCCGAGGTTCGCCGTGTATGCGTACGGGACGGCGCCCTTCAGTTTCATCCAGTGCAGCGCGGCGCTGGTGTCCAGGCCGCCGGAGAAGGCGATACCGACCTTCTGGCCGGTCGGGAGGCTTTCGAGAATCGTGCTCATAGGAATTACCGTGGATTGAAGCCGGTGGGATCGTATTTCGCGGAATATGCGAGTATCGGCTGTCCGGGAAGTTGGGGCAAGACCTGATTTTCGCGCCAATACGTCTTCGGGCCTGTCGCGACGGGCCTGACGGGCGGTTAACCGGCCGGAGAATCCGGCGCGAAACGGCCTCGGACGGCGGTCGAAACTGGCGAAGGCGCGCCGGCGTGCGCGCCCGATCGGCGGGGCCAGATCGGTCGGCCGGTGCGGCATCCGCGCTCAGGATGCCGGGCCACCTTTATGAAAGGCTAATGAAAGATGTTCTGAGGCGCCCGTCGGCGAATCGTCAAAGCTCCAGGTTCAGATATTCCACGCCTGCGCGGTATCGAGCAGTTTCTCGCGCAACTGATCCACTTCGCCGGCCAGCTTGGCGGTGATCGACACGTAGCCCGACAACTGCGCCGGCGGGGCGTCGTGCGGCGGCTCGGCCGGCCGGCGGCGCGGTGCGAGCCGGCTCGGCGTGCCGAACTTGAGCGCGCGGCTCGCGCCGACGAGCGTGTCGCGGATGCGCCGGTTCATCGCCTTCATCTCGATGCGCATGTATTCGCGCGCGGCGAGGTCGTCGCGGGCCGGCACCGTGCTCGACAGGATCTCCAGGTAGCCGATGCACAGGCGCAGGCCGCGCTGGATCGCCTCGAGCTGCGTGACCGGGATGTCGCATTCCTTCGACACCGACGGCATCAGCGAGCGCAGCTGCACCAGCAGCGCGCTCAGCGCGGCCATTTCCTTCAGGTGCGCGTCGTCGCTCACGTGGCGGTCGCCCGCGAGCCGCGCATGCACGGCCGCGCACGCGCGCAGCGCGTCGGCGAGCTTGTAGCGCCACGAGTAGGTCGCATAGAGCGGCAGCGCGAACGAGAACGCCAGCGCGATCGCGATGCCGGTCAGCACGTTCACCGCACGCCACAGGCCGTCGACGATCTCGTTGTCGCCGTGGCCGGCCACGATCACCATCGTGATCGCCGACAGCAGCGCGATGTAGCCGGCCTTGCCGATCGCGTGATACGCGCAGAGCCCGCACGCGATCGCCATCAGCAGGTAGATCGCGAGCGGCGCGTGCAGGACGGAGTAGAGCAGGATCAGCCCGAGCCCCGCGAGCGCGCCGATCGACGTGCCGAGCGCGCGCTCGGCCGCCTTCTTGCGGATGTTGCCGTGGTGCTGCAGCCCGCCGACGACGATCAGCACGGTGATCGTCGACCATTCGCCGTGCGGCACGCGCAGCCCGGTGGACAAGGCGATCGACACGAGGATCGCGAGCGCGACGCGCGCCGCATGGATCAGCTTCGCGTGCCGGTAGCGGCGGTACGGGTCCAGCAGGGGACGGAGCGCGTGGCGCAGGAGCGGCGGGAATCGGGCAGGGAGCTGGGCGGTCATGACGGAGCGGGGGTGGCCGGCGGGATGGCCGGAATGCGCGTGCGGCGCGGGCGGGCCGGCGCCGCACGTGCGGCTGACGTAACGCTAGCCGAACGCGCGCGGGCTGTCCACGGCAGCGCGGCGCGGGTGCCGCCGGCCGCCGCGTCACGCGTCGGCCGTATTCGCCTCGGCGTTCGACACGCGATTGCGGCCGCCGGACTTCGCGTGGTACAGCGCCGCGTCGGCCTGCCGCAGCAGCGTCGCGGCGTTGACGCGCCCGCCGGCGCTGGTCGCCGCGCCGATGCTCGCCGTGACGTGCCCGTACGGGCTGCGGACGTGCGCGATGTCGAGCCCGGCGATCGCACGGCGGATCGCTTCGGCGACGGTCGCCGCGCCCTGCGCGTCGGTATCGGGCAGCGTGACGACGAATTCCTCGCCGCCGTAGCGCGCGACGTGGTCGCTGTCGCGGCGCAGGCAGCGCGACGCGGATTGCGCGACGCGGCGCAGCACGTCGTCGCCGGCGAGGTGGCCGTAGTAGTCGTTGAACGCCTTGAAATGATCGACGTCGACGAACAGCACCGACAGCGGCCGGCCGCTGCGCGACGCGCGCTGCGCCTCCTTCGCGAGCACGGCATCGAACGTGCCGCGGTTGTCGAGCCCGGTCAGCGAATCGGTATGCGCGAGCCGGTACAGATTCAACTTGGTGACCTGCCGGCGCTCGAGTTCGCGCGACAGCGCGAGCGAGCCTCCCAGGATGAACACGGTAAACAGGCCCATCAGCACGGCGGTCCAGATCGCGCGATGGCGCCACGGCGCGTAGATGTCGATCTCGGCGGGCGCGACGTCGACGATCAGCGGCAGATGCGCGAGATGCTTGTAGACGTAGATGCGCCGCACGTCGTCGATCGCGCCCACGCCCGTCAGCACGCCTTCGCTGCTGCGCTGCGCCTTGATGAAGAGCGGGGAGTGGTGGAGGTCGAGGCCGACCACGCGCGGATCGTACGGCAGGCGCGAGACGAGCGCGCCGTTGTCCTCGACGATCGCCGCGCTGCCGTGCTGGCCGACCGCGAGCCCGTCGAGCAGCGCGCGGAAGTAGCCGATGTTGAGCGTGCCGACGACGATTCCGCCGAAGCGGCCGTCGGCCAGCGTGATCCGGCGGCTGAGCGCGATCGTCAGCGCGCCGCCGCGCAGCCGGGACGCATAGGGCCGGCTGATATAGAGGCCCTGCACGAGCCGGTCGCGATGCACGGTGAAATACTCGCGGTCGGCGAAATTGCCTTGTCGCGGCGGCGATGCGGCCGAATCGATCACGATATTGCCGTGCGGATCCATCACGAAAATGGCGCCGAGATACGCGCCGGTCGCGGCGCGGTCGAACAGCAGCCGGTGACGCTGGCGCGGCGGCAATGCCGTCAGTTCCGGATCGGCGAGCCCGTCGACGACGTTTTGCAGCGAAAGATCATACAGTTCGATATTGCGGGAAATATCGCGCTCGATCAGCAGCATCAGGTTGCGCGCATTTTCGACCGCATGGTCATACGCGTCGTGGCGTGCCTCGATTAAAAGCGACGTCGAGAGTCCCCAGCTGAACAGCAGCAGCACGACGCCGGCGACGAGCACGCCGCGGGGCGACAGTATGCGTGCCACGGCCGTCGCGGTATGACGGCGCAGCGTAGCGAGCGGCGTGGGTGGCATCATCCTCGGGGCAGGCGGCGGATATGTGCGTCGTCGACGATTCCGCGCTCTGATTAATTCGCATTAGTCGGCATTATCTCGCGAATTCCCGAAATTCGCCGCTCGATGCAAAACATGCATGCGCCAATCCGATTCGGAACGATTACGCATCATTACCGTGATCCGGGCGTTCGTTTCGATTTGAATCGCGATTATGGGTAGCCGGTATTTTGTCTGATTATTAGGGCATATCGATCGATTTTGTCGTTTTAATACAGGATCGGGCTATTGCGCCGGCGCGATTGCGTATCGGGCGGGGAGGTGCACCGTCGCGGCTCACCCCGCGTCGGCATGCGGCGCCGGGGCGTCCGGATCCGAGCGGTCCCGACGGCGAATCAGGTAGAATCCGCGCTTCGCCGCTGGCGCCCGGCGCGCAATGCGTATCGGGGCCGCATCGAAGTGCATCGCAGCAGGCGGCGCGACGCGCTCCGACCCCGCATGCGCCGGCCCCGGATGCCGGCCCGCTCAACGTTCGTCTCGTTTATGTCCGCAATTCCGAATTCCGACCAACCCGGTTCGTCCGCGAACCCACCCAAGCTTCATCGCGCGCTGAAGGCGCGCCATCTGACGATGATCGCCATCGGCGGCTCGATCGGCACGGGCCTGTTCGTCGCGTCCGGCGCGTCGATCTCGCAGGCCGGCCCCGGCGGCGCGATGGTCGCGTACATGCTGATCGGCCTGATGGTCTACTTCCTGATGACGAGCCTCGGCGAAATGGCCGCGTTCATGCCGGTGTCGGGCTCGTTCGCGACCTACGGCGCGAAATACGTCGACGAAGGCTTCGGCTTCGCGCTCGGCTGGAACTACTGGTACAACTGGGCCGTGACGATCGCGGTCGAGCTGGTCGCCGCGCAGCTCGTGATGCACTACTGGTTCCCGGACGTGCCGGGCGTCTGGTGGAGCGCCGCGTTCCTCGGCGTGATGTTCCTGCTCAACGCGCTGACCGTGCGCGGCTTCGGGGAGGCCGAATACTGGTTCGCGCTGATCAAGGTCGTCACCGTGGTCGCGTTCATCGGCGTCGGCCTGCTGATGATCTTCGGCATTCTGAAGGGCGCGCCGGGCAACGGCTGGGGCAACCTGACGATCGGCGATGCGCCGTTCGCGGGCGGCCTGCCGGCGCTGATGGGCGTCGCGATGATCGCGGGCTTCTCGTTCCAGGGCACCGAGCTGATCGGCGTCGCGGCCGGCGAATCGGAGAATCCGCGCACGACGATCCCGCGCGCGGTGCGCCAGGTGTTCTGGCGGATCCTGCTGTTCTACGTGCTGGCGATCTTCGTGATCGGCGTGCTGATTCCGTATACCGACCCGAACCTGCTGAAGAGCGACGTGACCGACATCGGCGTGAGCCCGTTTACGCTCGTGTTCCGCCACGCGGGCCTCGCGTTCGCGGCCGGCGTGATGAACGCGGTGATCCTGACGGCCGTGCTGTCGGCCGGCAACTCGGGCATGTACGCGTCGACCCGGATGCTCTACAACCTCGCGACGGAAGGCCGTGCGCCGAGGCTGTTCGCGAAGCTGTCGCCGGGCGGCGTGCCGCGCAACGCGCTGTACGCGACGACCGCCGTCGGCGCGCTGTGCTTCTTCACGTCGCTGTACGGCGACAAGACGGTGTACCTGTGGCTGCTGAACACGTCGGGGATGACGGGTTTCATCGCGTGGCTCGGCATCGCGATCAGCCACTACCGGTTCCGCAAGGGCTACGTGACGCAGGGCTACGCGGTCGACCAGCTGCCGTACCAGTCGAAGTGGTTTCCGTTCGGCCCGCTGTTCGCGTTCGTGCTGTGTCTCGTGATCGCGCTCGGCCAGGACTACCAGGCGTTTCTCGCGAACCGGATCGACTGGGCGGGCGTGGCCGCGACCTACGTCGGCATTCCGCTGTTCCTCGTCGTGTGGCTCGGCTACCGGCTCCTGAACAAGAGCCGCTTCGTGCGCTACGAGGACATGGAGATCGCGCCGTGGGCGGCCGCGAACCGCAGCGCGCAGCTGCAGCGCGTGGAGAACCGCGAAACCGTCGGCTGATGCCGGTGCGGCCACCGGCCGCGTGGTACGCGATGAAAACGGGAAGCCCGCGGGCTTCCCGTTTTTCGTTGGGGCGTCCGGGGCGACGCGGTGTGCCGCCGACGTCGGTAGCCGACGCGTGCGTCGTTCCCGATACCGTTCCAGCCGCCGCCGAACCCGCTTTTTTTGTCGGCTTTGCGCTGCACGGGGCCAAAGCCGGTTATATTTCCCGACCCTACCGGGCCACGGCCCGGCCGGCGCGACGAGCGCGGCGCGGATCGGGCATCCGGCGCGCGCCTGTTGCGGCGGCCGGCGGCGCCCGGCGTTTCCATCGTTCCGCCGCGGCCGGCCCGGCCCGCGGAGCGCGCAATCCAGAGGAATCCATGAGCGCATCACCCGCCGAGCGGAAGGCCGGACCCGTTTCCATCGTGCGAATCGAAGCCGCGATCAATGCGTGGCGCGAAGTGTATCCGCCGGCGCCGGACGGCGAGGACGGCTACGCGCTCGACGCCGGCAGCAACTGCCTGGCCGAGCTGTACGGCACGATGATCTGCTATCGGCTGCCGGACGTGCCGCTCGACTCGCTGAGCGACGCGCAGCGCGATGCGCTGTACGCGACCGAGGCATGACGCGCAGTCGGGACGCTGCCGCGACGCGGCGTCGATGAAGCAACGGGAAGCCTGACGGCTTCCCGTTTTGCTTTGCGGCTTTGCGCGGTGCGCCGCCCGCGAGGGCGGGCGCGGCGCGGCTCGCGCCGGTATCGGCGCGGGCTGAGGTATCGTCATGGCATCGGGAGCAGGCGCTCACGGGACGACCGGCGCGGCACGTGTGTGCGCGGGGCCGAATGAACGTCCGTGGCCTGTCCGGGAGGGTTCGAACATGGAGTTGAGACACCTCCGCTACTTCGTCGCGGTTGCCGAGGAGCGGAATTTCACGCGCGCGGCCGAGCGCCTGCACATCGCGCAGCCGCCGCTCAGCCGGCAGATCCAGCAGCTCGAGGACGCGCTCGGCGTGCCGCTGTTCGAGCGCAACGCGCGGCCGCTGAAGCTGACCGACGCGGGGCGGTTCTTCTATTCGCACGCGGTGCAGCTGCTCGCGCAGACGACCGAGCTCGAATCGATGACGAAGCGGGTCGGCAAGATCGAGCGCAGCATGTCGGTCGGGTTCGTCGGCTCGACGCTGTACGGGATGCTGCCGAAGATCATCCGGCGCTTTCGCAGCGAGTATCCGGCCGTCGAGCTGAGCCTGCACGAGATGTCGACGATGGACCAGATCAAGGCGCTGAAGGAAGGGCGCATCGACGTGGGCTTCGGGCGCATCCGTCACGAGGACCCGAGCGTGCGGCGCGTCGTGCTGCGCGAGGAGCGGATGATCGTCGCGCTGCCGGTCGGTCACGTGCTCGACGGCGCGAAACCCGTGCTGTCGCTGCACGATCTCGTGAACGACACGCTGATCATCTTCCCGAAGGCGCCGCGGCCGAGCTATGCGGACCAGGTGCTCGCGGCATTCCATGATCGCGCGCTGCAGCCGCGCAAGATCTACGAGACGCGCGAACTGCAGATCGCGCTCGGGCTCGTCGCGATGGGCGAGGGCGTGTCGGTCGTGCCGCACAGCGTGTACGGGCTGAAGCGCGACGACATCAGCTACAAGCCGCTCGACGATCCGAAACTCGTGTCGCCGATCATCATGAGCATGCGGATGCTCGACGAATCGGAGGACATCCGCGCGATGCAGGCGCTGATCTACCGGCTGTACGACGAGTCGCAGATGGAGTATCTGCCGCCGCAGCCCGAATGAGCGCGCGGGCGGTGGGGGCTTGCTTGACGCCGCGCGCGTCGGCGGGCCACCATCGTCGGCATTCTGCGGTCCGCCCGCGTGCGGCCGCCTTCATGCAGCCTTCATGCAGACGATGACATGCACATGACTGAAATCGTGACCGAGGAGACCTGGGTCGAGACGCCGCAAGGGCGTCTCTTCGCGAAGCGCTGGCGCGGTGTGCCTGCGCAGGCGACGGCCGCGACCGGGCCGGCCGCGCCTATGCAGGCCGCACCTATGCCGGCCGCACCTATGCCGGCCGCGCCGATCGTGCTGCTGCACGATTCGCTCGGCTGTGTCGAACTTTGGCGCGACTTCCCCGCGCAACTCGCGCGCGCCACGCAACGCGACGTGATTGCATACGACCGGCTGGGCTTCGGCCGGTCCGGCCGCCATCCGGGACAGCTCGGCACGACGTTCGTGCGCGACGAGGCCGATCAGGGCTTCCGCGCGCTGCTCGAGCGGTTCGGCATCGATGCGTTCGTGGCGTTCGGGCACAGCGTCGGCGGCGGCATGGCGGTCGGCTGCGCTGCCGCGTATCCCGCGCGTTGCCGCGCGCTCGTGACGGTCGCCGCGCAGGCGTTCGTCGAGGATCGCACGCTCGACGGCATTCGCGAGGCGGGGCAGCAGTTCGACGCGCCCGGCCAGCTCGAGCGGCTCGTGCGCTATCACGGCGACAAGGCCGAATGGGTGCTGCGTGCGTGGGTCGGCACGTGGCTGTCGCCGGCGTTTCGCGACTGGAGTCTCGACGACGCGCTGCCGCGCGTGCGCTGCGCGACGCTCGCGATTCACGGCGAGCAGGACGAATTCGGGTCGGACGTGCATCCGAAGCGGATCGCCGCGCGCGTCGCCGGGCCGTCGTCGTTCCTGCTGCTCGACGGATGCGGACACATGCCGCATCGCGAGCGGAGCGGCGACGTACTCGCGGCCGTGGCGACGTTCCTGCGCGGCGCGCTCGCCTGAACGGCCGGGCGCAGGCGCGCGATGCGACCGGCGGGCCGAGCCCGCCGGCGCTCAGAACGACAGCTGGATCGCGAGATCGAGCGCGAGAATCGCGATCGAGCAGCCGATGCCGAGGACCACGTTCGGCAACCGGTGTTCGAAGTCGCGATTGTCGCGGCGCATCGCGGCGCCGAGCAGGAAGATCGCCTCGACGACGATCTGCAGCCCGACGAACAGCAGCATCAGCAGGTACTCGTAACCCATCTGCTTGAACGCGGCGAATTGCATCCCGTGATCGCGGATCCATTGGCCGACGCGCAGCAGTTCGTAGACGAACAGCAAGGCGGGAAACAGGTAGCTGATGAAATACGTCGGCGCCGTGGCGTGCCGTAGTTCGAGGTGGAAGTGCTGATGCATGGTAGCCATCACGAAGCCCTCCTTGCAAACGCATGATTGCGGTCGCGACGGCGGCGCGACGACGTGCGGACTAAGGGATTGCCCGAGGCATCGTGCGGGGCCGTACGACACCAGCATACTGCTGCGCGGAAGATTTGGCATCCCGTGCGTGCATGCGTTGTAAAAATCCCGGCGCATCGCGCGAAGCGTTCAGCGGTCTTCGCTCGCGGAGCGCGACGCGTCGGCCGGTTGCGTGTCGCCCGCGTTGCCGGGCAGCAGCGATTCCGGATGGTGTTCCAGATCGCAGGCCAGCGCGCAGCGCGCCCGGCGTGCGCGTGAATTGCGTGAGCGCCGTGCACGTTCGATGCGCACGCACCTTCCTGCCCGAGCGTCGCTTGGGCGGCCGCTCAGCCTTTCGCTTGCGCGCCTTCGACGAACAGCTTCGCGACCGACCGGAATTCCCGCTTCAGCGATAACCCCGGCACGGTCAGCCAGCGCAGCATCGCCGCGAGATACAGATGATGGAACCACGTGGCGAGCTGGTCGGCCGCCAGCGCCGGGCTCAGTTCGCCCGCCTGCTGTCCGGCCGCGATCAGCTGCTGCCACACGAGCGCGATGTCGCTGCCGTCGTCCTTCCCGCTTTCCGCTTCCGTCACGCCGATGCTCAGGAACCGATGCCGCAGGTAGGCGAGCAGGTACACCGGGTGCTGCTCGCACCACGCGGCCGACGCGTCGAGCACGCAGGCGATCCGCGACGCGAAGGTCTTCCGCCGTGCGACGTCGCGCTGCAGGTGCGCGAGGTCGCGCGCGAGTTCGCCTTCGAGCCAGTGCGCGAGCACGGCTTCCTTCGTCGGAAAGTGGTTGTACAGCGTTCGTTTCGCGACATCGGCCTGCGCGGCGATCTGCTCCATCGTCACGGCATCGTAGCCATGCACATCGAACAGGCGGGCGCCGGTGTCGGCGAGATGCGCGAGCATCTGGATGCGCTTGCGTGCGCGGCGGCCCGGAGCGTCGGTCGTCGTCGGCATGGTTCGGTATCGAATGAAAGTGCACGAATTGCATTAGTATACGACGTGCATTTTTATGAATCCACTCGCCTGCATCGTACAGGGGGAGTCCACGCATGAAGCTCGTCATCGTCACTTACGGCACCGAAGGCGACACGCGTCCGCTCGCGGCGCTCGGCCATGCGCTGCTGGATGCGGGCCACGAGGTCCGGTTGCTGGCCGACGCCGCGACGCTCGGTTCGGCCGCCGCGCTCGGGGTGCCGTGCGCGCCGTTGTCCGGCGATATCCGTGCGGCGATCGCGCCGGATGGCGCGTTGTCGGACGCGGTGCGCGGGCGCGGCGGCTTCAACGACACGTCGAAGGCGCTCGCGGCGATCGCGAATGCGAACACGGCGGCATGGATGCGCGAAGTCGCGGCCGTGTCGGCCGGTTGCGATGCGATCCTGGTGTCGGGGCTGGCGTCGTTCGTCGGGCTGTCGGTCGCCGAGTATCGCGGCGTGCCGGCGATCGGCACGGGGATGATTCCGATCACGCCGACCGCGGCATTCGCGTCGCCGTTCCTGCCGCCCGGCAAGGTGCCGCGCTGGCTGAATCGCGCGAGCCACCGGCTCGTGAACGCGCTGCTGTGGCACGCGTTCAGGAACGCGACCAATGCAGCGCGCGCCAGCGTGTGCGGCCTGCCGGCGCGCCGGCACGTCTGGACCGATCATCCGATGCTGTACGGCGTGTCGCCCGTGCTGCTGTCCGATCCGGCCGACTGGCCGTCACACGTGCAGGCCTGCGGTCAGTGGCACGCCGACGCGCCGGCGTGGACGCCGCCGCCCGCGCTGGCGACCTTTCTCGGCGCGGGCGATCCGCCCGTGTACATCGGCTTCGGCAGCATGGCCGGGTTCGATCGCGCCGCGATGGTCGGCGCGCTGCTGCAGGCGCTCGACGGCCGGCGCGCGCTGTTCCATCCGGGCTGGAGCGGCATCGATGCGTCGATGCTGCCGGCGCACGTGTGCGTGATCGGCGAGACGCCGCACGACCGGTTGTTTCCGCATGTATCGATGGCGATCCACCACGGCGGATCGGGTACCACGCATTCGGCCGCGCGGGCGGGCATTCCGTCGGTCGTCGTGCCGTTCGCGGGCGATCAGTTCTTCTGGGCGAACCGGCTGCATCGGCTCGGTGTGGCCGATGCGCCGGTGGCGGGCCGGCGCGTGGACGCCGCCGCGCTCGCACGCGCGATCGCGTTCGCGGCGCGTGCCGACACGCAGGCGCGCGCCGCCGGACTCGGTGCGCGGATCGCACGGGAGGACGGGGTGCGGTCGCCGCGATCGAGCGCTGGGGGCGGCCCGGCATGCGGTGAACGCGCCGGCGCCGCGTCAGAAATGCCCGGTGAATCGGTAGCGGCTGCCCGGGTGCCACAGGTTGGCTACCGACGCGACCATCCCCTGCGACCACGTGCGCCGATGCAGCAGCAGGCAGGGTTCGCGCTCGTCCATCGTCAGGTGGCGGCGCGTTTGCGCATCGGGCATCGCGGCCTCGATCCGGTATTCGACCCGCTGCAGCGGCGCGACGCGCGTGAGGTACTGGTTCGGCGTCGTCGTCGTGAAATCCTGCAGTGCGTATTCGGGCGCGCAGGCCGGATTGACCCAGCGTTCCTCGAGCTGCACCGGCGTGTCGTTTTCGAAGTGCAGCACGCGTGAGTGGAAGATCGGGCTGCCGGCGTCGAGCCGCAGCTCGTCGGCGAGCTTCGCGTCGGCGATGGCCGCGCCGACCTCCAGCACCTGCGCGCGATACCCATGGCCGCGCGCGGCGACTTCGTCCGAGATGCTGCGGATCGCCACCAGCGTCGATTCGTATTTCGGCGACGCGACATACGTGCCCGAGCCGCGCGTGCGCGTGAGCACCTGCTCGGCCGTCAGTTCGCGCAGCGCGCGGTTGACCGTCATCCGCGCGACATTGAATTCGCGCGCGAGCTCGTTTTCCGACGGCACCTGGTCGCCTTCCGCCCACTCGCCCGCATGAATGCGCGCGAGGATGAAGTCCTTGATTTCCTGATAGATCGGTGTGGTCATTGCATTGCTGTTCGAGAGACGGCGGCCGCGTGCCGTCGCGCGCGGGCCTTCGTGCGGTGTCCGGGCGGAGTGTACCGGGTTCGACGCCGCGCGGGCCCGACTGTGAGCCCGGGATTCGGGTTATTCCGGCCCGCATCCGGCGCGCCGGCCAAGGGCCCGCGGGGCCGTACGGACCGCGGGCGCCGCGCCGGCGAGCACGGCAAACGAAAAGTATAGACAAATGCATGCGCGGCGACGATGTGCCGAATCCGCACCGAAACCAGGGGTTCAGCTTCATGTAAGGTGTAGCGAATTGAAATATAAGGAAAATTCGCTCAAGTAAACAATCCGCCGACAATTAGAGATAAACACGGATTGCTGGCAGTGACCTGAAAAAGGCAAAGTTGTATGTACAACTTGGAGAGTCGTCTGACGGATGACCTCCCGGTTGGAAGGGTTCGCGGCGGCGACGCCCGACGGGACCCGTGCCCAGTTCGCCTATGACAGGAACGCCATGAAGAAACTCGCGCTCAGTATTGCCCTTGCCTGCCTCGCGGTCGGTGCCCACGCCAAGGATTGGTCGACGATCCGGTTCGGCGTCGACGCCAGCTATCCGCCGTTCGAATCGAAGGATGCAAGCGGCAAGGTCGTCGGCTTCGACGTCGATCTCGGCAACGAGATCTGCGCGCGCCTGAAGGCGAAGTGCGTGTGGATCGAGAACGACTTCGACGGGATGATCCCGGCGCTGAAGGCGAAGAAGTTCGACGGCGTGCTGTCGTCGATGTCGATGACGCCGGCGCGTGCCGAGCAGATCGCGTTCTCCGACAAGCTGTTCAACACGCCGACGCGCCTCGTCGCGAAGAAGGGCGCGAACCTGCAGCCGACGGCCGAATCGCTGAAGGGCAAGTCGGTCGGCGTCGAGCAGGGCACGATCCAGGAAACCTACGCGAAGGCCTACTGGGCGCCGAAGGGCGTGCAGGTCGTGCCTTACCAGAACCAGGACGGCGTGTACCAGGACCTGATGTCCGGCCGCCTCGACGCCGCGCTGCAGGATGCGGTGCAGGCCGATATCGGCTTCCTGAAGACACCGCGCGGCGCGAGCTTCGAATTCGCCGGCAAGGACATCGACGATCCGAAGACGCTCGGCAACGGCGCCGGCATCGGCCTGCGCAAGGACGACGCCGACCTGAAGGCGAAGATCGACCATGCGATCGCCGACATGATCAAGGACGGCACCTACAAGAAGCTCGAGAAGAAGTACTTCGCATTCGACGTGTACGGCGGCTGACGCCTTCGCGGCGCGCACCGGCCGTGGCGCGCGCCGCCCGCTTCGCGTGATGCCTCTGGCTTGATGAGCAGACGGCATCAGGTAGTGCGCAGAACTCGTTTGATGCGCGGTTAATGGCTATTGACAATCCAGCCACATCGTTCTGGATCCCTTATATGATCTTCCAAGGATTTGGCCCGCTGTTGTGGGCCGGCACGGTCGAGACCGTGAAGCTCGCGGTGCTGTCGCTTGCCGCGTCGCTGATACTGGGCCTCGCGGGCGCGGCAGCGAAACTCTCGACCAACCGCGTGCTCAAGTCGGTCGGCACGTTCTACACGACGCTGATCCGCGCGGTACCCGATCTCGTGCTGATGCTGCTGCTGTTCTACGGGATCCAGATCCTGCTGAACGATGCGACCGACCTGCTCGGCTGGGACCAGATCGACATCGACCCGTTCGTGGCCGGCGTCGTGACGCTCGGCTTCATCTACGGCGCGTACTTCACCGAGACGTTCCGCGGCGCATTCCTCGCGGTACCGCGCGGCCAGCTCGAAGCGGGCTTCGCATACGGGATGAGCGGCTGGCGCGTGTTCCACCGCATCCTGTTCCCGCAGATGATGCGCTTCGCGCTGCCGGGCATCGGCAACAACTGGCAGGTGCTCGTGAAGGCCACCGCGCTGGTGTCGATCATCGGCCTCGCCGATGTCGTGAAGGCGTCGCAGGACGCCGGCAAGAGCACGCTCGATTTCTTCTTCTTCACGCTCGCGGCCGGCGCGATCTACCTCGCGATCACGACGGTGTCGAACGTCGTGCTGCACCACCTGGAGAAGCGTTATTCCGTCGGCGTCCGGAGGCTTGCACTGTGATCGAACTCGTCAGCCAGTACTGGCAAAGCTATCTCTATACCGACGGTTACCGCTTCAGCGGCCTCGCGATCACGCTGTGGCTGCTGGTCGTGTCGATCGCGTTCGGCTTCGCGCTGGCCGTGCCGCTCGCGATCGCGCGCGCGTCGTCGAACCGCTGGATCTCGGGCCCCGTGTGGCTCTATACGTACGTGTTCCGCGGCACGCCGCTCTACGTACAGCTGCTGATGTGCTACACCGGCATCTACAGCCTGCAGGTCGTGCACAACCACGTGCTGCTCGACACGTTCTTCCGCAACGCGATGAACTGCACGCTGCTCGCGTTCGTGCTGAACGAATGCGCGTATGCGACCGAGATCTTCGCGGGTGCGATCAAGGCCACGTCGGCCGGCGAGATCGAGGCCGGGATGGCCTACGGGATGTCGCGCTTCAAGCTCTATACGCGCATCATCCTGCCGTCCGCGCTGCGCCGCTCGCTGCCGAGCTACAGCAACGAAGTGATCCTGATGCTGCACGCGACGACCCTCGCGTTCACCGCGACCGTGCCCGACATCCTGAAGGTCACGCGCGACGTCAACTCCGCGACGTACATGTCGTTCCAGGCCTACGGCATCGCCGCCGTGCTGTACGCCATCGTCGTGTTCACGCTCATCTGGGCGTTCCGCAAGCTCGAGACGCGCTGGCTCGCGTACCTCTCGCCGCGCAGCCACTAATGCATTCGCAAGGAAGGACCAAGCATGTACAAGCTCACCGTTGACAACCTGCACAAGAAGTTCGGCGACAACGAGGTGTTGAAGGGCGTATCGATGAAGGCGAAGGCCGGCGACGTGATCAGCATCATCGGCTCGAGCGGCTCCGGCAAGAGCACGTTCCTGCGCTGCATCAACTTCCTCGAGCAGCCGTGCTCGGGGCAGATCACGATCGGCAGCGAGCCGATCCAGACCGCGCGCGACCGTAACGGCGCGCTGCGCGTGGCCGACCAGAAGCAGCTGCAGCGGATGCGCACGAAGCTGTCGATGGTGTTCCAGCACTTCAATCTGTGGTCGCACATGACGGTGCTCGAGAACGTGATCGAGGCACCGATGGCCGTGCTGGGGATCGGCAAGGAAGAGGCCGTTGCGCGGGCACGCAAGTATCTGGAGAAGGTCGGGCTCGCGCCGCGCGTCGAAGGCATGTATCCGTCGCACCTGTCGGGCGGCCAGCAGCAGCGTGTCGCGATCGCGCGTGCGCTCGCGATGGAGCCCGAGGTGATGCTGTTCGACGAGCCGACGTCGGCGCTCGATCCGGAACTGGTGGGCGAAGTGCTGAAAGTGATGCAGAAGCTCGCCGAGGAAGGCCGCACGATGGTCGTCGTCACGCACGAGATGGGTTTCGCGCGCAACGTGTCGAACCACGTGATCTTCCTGCACCAGGGGAAGATCGAGGAAGAGGGCGATCCGCGGGAGATTCTCGTGAACCCGAAGAGCGAGCGGCTCGGGCAGTTCCTGTCGGGGCGGCTCAAGTAAGCGGGGGCCGGCGCAGCCTGGAACGCTAAATGCTTGTTTCGGACGACTCTTTCGATCGAGGAGCGCCGCGATGAGCACGCCGACCCCTACCGCGTTTTCCCACGTGAAGCCGCAGGACACCGCATATCAAGGCGAAGGCCTGCGCGACTTCTTCCTGTATCGCGATCTCGGCATCGCCGCCGCGACGAACGGCAAGGTCGTCGCGCAACTCGTCAGGGCGAATCATGCACCGGCGGCGGGCACCGGCTGGCACCGTCACGAGGCCGAGTTCCACATCGTGATGATGCTGAAGGGCTGGGCGCGCTTCATGTACGGCGACCGCGAGACGCTGGTGAGCGCCGGCGACTGCGTGCATCAGGCGCCGGGAATCGTGCACTACCTGTTCGACTACTCGCCCGACATGGAGTACCTGGAGATCGTCGGGCCGGCCGATTTCAAGTCGATCGACGTCGAAGGGCCATGCGCGGTGCCGGCGCCGACGCCGTGGGGCGACGCGGGCGCGTAGCCCTCCGTCGCATCGGATGCGAGGCATCCGCGTGACCAAGAAAGACCGCCTTCGGGCGGTTTTTTTATGGATCCTGTCCGGGCTTCGGGTTCTGACCGGGTCATTCGATATCCGAAGCATTTGCCGCGTAAGGAAATCGAAAAAACAGGCGGCAATTTGTCAGCTTCGCGTGATGTTTCGTTACATCGTGTCAAAGATCGTCAATTCGATGCAGGTGCGGTGCACGGCGCGTCGGCGACCGGCGTTAAGGACGTAACAGCCGGACCACCGGCTGGCCTACCCAGGAGAATGTCCATGACCCGCATCGCGAAGATCCTGACCGTGACGGCCGTCGCCTGTGCCACCCTCGTGCCGGCGCTGGCCGAAGCCCATTCGCACCGCGTGTGCCATTTCGATCACCACCATCACCGCGTGTGCCGCTGGGTCCGTTGACCCGCGACGCGTTATTCCCGGCAAAGCGTCGGGACGCTTTTCCCGTTCAGGCAAATCAGGAGAGGATTATGAAAAAGACGATGTTGATCGCCGCGCTCGTCGCGGGCATGGGTGTGTCGATCGGTGCGTTCGCACAGGTTCCGGCCAGCGCGCCGGCCGGTACGACCGGGCTGTGCAAGGACGGCTCGTTCTACTCGGGCGCGTCGAAGAAGGGCGCATGCGCCGGCCACAAGGGCGTGAAGACGTGGTATGGCGCGTCGTCGGCAGCCGCGGCGAGCGCACCGGCCGCGGCCCCCGCGAGCGCGGCTGTCGCTTCCGCCGCATCCGGCGCCGCCCCGGCGAAGAGCGCGCCCGCGACGACCGCCGCGGCGGCGCCCGGCGGCGGCGCGGGCAAGGTGTGGGCCCACGACAGCACGAAGGTCTACCATTGCTCGACCGACAAGTACTACGGCAAGACGAAGCACGGCAGCTACATGTCGGAAGCCGATGCGAAGGCGAAGGGCTACCACGCGTCGCACGGCAAGGCCTGTTCGTAACACCGGCGGAACGCGCGAGCGTTGCCGCTCGCGCACTGCCCGGCACCGCGCCCCGCCGTGAGGGCGGGGCGATTCGAGCGCAACGCCGGTGTGCCGCACCGAGCGTTGCCATCCCGCGCGAGCTCAGTGCACGTGATCGGATGGCGCCGCGGCCGCCGTCGCGTCGCGACCGGCCGCGCGCGCGTCGAGCAACGCCCGCAGCGTCACGTAGTGCGCGCCGCTCGCGCTGCCGTCCGTGGCGGCGGTGCGATCGTACGGCTCGTTGTCGTGGATCGTCGCGCGCACGATCGGATAGATCTGCGTTTCCCAGCGACCGCCGTTGAACACGCCATAATGGCCCGCGCCCGTCTGCACGTGGTGCGTTTTCAGGTACGGCGGCAATCCCGAACACAGCTCCTGCGCGGCCACCGTCTGGCCCACGGCGCAGATGTCGTCCTTCTCCCCCTCGATCGTCAACAGCGCGGTGCGGTGGATCGCGGCCGGTTCCACCAGCCGGTCGCCGACCGTCAGCTCGCCGCGCGCGAGCGCGTATTGCTGGAATACCTTCTCGACCGTCTCCAGGTAGAACTCCGCGGTGAGGTCGGCCGTCGCGAAGTATTCGTCGTAGAAGTGGCGCAGCGTGTCGGCCTTCGCGGGGTCGCCTTTCGCGCGCTCGTAGTACAGGTCGGCAAACGACGCCGCATGGCGGTCGGGATTCATCGACATGAACGCGCCGACCTGCACGAAGCCCGGATACACGCAGCGCTGCGCCCCGACGAAGCCGGCCGGCACCACGCTGATCAGGTTGCGCGCGAACCATTCGATCGGCCGGCTCGTGGCGAGCGCGTTGACCTTCGTCGGATTCACGCGGCAGTCGATCGGCCCCGCCATCAACGTCAGGCTCGCGGGTTGGGCGGGATCGCCGGCGGCGGCCATCAGCGCGACCGCCGAAAGCGCGGCGACGGTCGGCTGGCAGATCGCGAGCACGTGCGCATCCGGGCCGATCTGGCGAATGAAATCGATCACGTGCCCGACGTATTCGTCGAAGCCGAAGCGGCCCGCCGCGAGCGGGATGTCGCGCGGGTTGTGCCAGTCGGTGATGTACACGTCGTGATCGGCCAGCATCGTGCTGACCGTGCCGCGCAGCAGCGTCGCGAAATGCCCGGACATCGGCGCGACGATCAGCACGCGCGGCTGGCGCGCCACCGGCCGCGCCTTGCGGAAATGCAGCAGCGTGCCGAACGGCGTGGCCGCCGCGGCTTCCTCGACGATCGGCACCACTTCGCCGTCGACGACGGTCGACGCGATGCCGAACGCCGGACGCCGGTGCGAGAACGCGCAGCATTCGAGCAGTTCGCACAGCGCGTCGACCATGCGGCCCGTCGGGGTCGACGTGGCGGGCGGCCACAGCGACATCGTCGCGCGCGTGGCGGCCGCCCATGCGCGCGCCGGACGCAGGCATTCGGCAGACCATTGGTAGAAAGGATAGGCAAGCAGGTTCATGGCCGTCGTTCGTTGCGTCGCGTTACGTCGAGCGAGGCAAGCCGTATGCCAGCGTGCGGCTGGCACGCGCGTTGCACGGGGTTTGCGAATGCGGCGATACGCGTGGCGACGCGCGCGGCGCCTCATGCGGCGATGCATGCGGCGCGTGGGGCCCGACGACCGAATGCGATGCGCCGCCGTTGCCAACGAGGCTCGGCGTACTCGAGGTGTCGCTGCCCCGGGCAGCGCGCTGCGCCACTTCGGCGAATGCTTCGCACAGGCGTGGTGCGCTTCGCACGGCGCGGTGCGTGCTTTCGGTGCAGGGGTACGAACGGCAATCAGCAGGGGAGCGACATGGACGTTACCGGACAGACGACGTTGACCATCAGCAGCCGCAATTACTCGTCGTGGTCGATGCGCGGCTGGCTGCTCGCGAAGCTGAGCGGCCTCGCGTTCGAGACGATCAGCGTGCCGATCGATGCGGCATCGCGCGCGGAACTGCTGCTGCTGTCGCCGTCGATTCTCGTGCCGTGCCTGACGCACGACGGCAGCACGGTATGGGACACGCTCGCGATCGCCGAATACCTGAACGAAATCCGGCCGCAGGCGCGGCTGCTGCCCGACGACCGGCATGCGCGCGCGCATTGCCGGTCGATCTGCGGCGAGATGCATTCCGGTTTCAGTGCGCTGCGCTCCGCGCTGCCGATGAACCTGCGTGCGCATTTTCCCGGCTTCCGGATCTGGTCGCGTGCGCAGCACGACATCGAGCGCATCGTGACGATCTGGCGCGCGTGTCTGGCCGCGTATGGCGGCCCCTGGCTGTTCGGCGAGCAGATCGGCATCGCCGATGCGATGTACGCGCCGGTCGTCACGCGATTCCTGACGTACGACGTGAAACTCGAACCCGATATCGCCGAGTACTGCATGCGCATGCTCGCGCATCCGTTCGTGGCGGAGTGGATCGATGCCGCGAAGGCGGAGCACGAAGACATCGACGAACTCGACATGGAGTTCTGACCTGCAACGCACCTTCGCGCGTTCAACCGGATGACCGGCACGTGCATCGAAACGAATCGTCGATGCGGCCGCGCGTGTCCTGCTCGTGCATTGCCCGCGCAGCATCTGTCGGGCATCGCGCCCCGCCGTTTCGGCGGGGCGTTGCTTACCTGTTGCCGGGCACTCTGAGGCTCGCTCCCCGCATTGCAGCACGGCGCAGCAGGATCAGGGACTCGTTTTGGCCGGCTCGGCCGCGGGTGGCTTGGCCGGACGCGTGAGGAGTTCGCGTGTGAGGTTGTCCGACACATAGTGCGGGCCATCGAACAGATAGACTTGATAGCCCCGGTAGGTTGTCAGCTGCCTGCTCAATTCGTCGGCGCTGGCCGACCGGAATCCCCCGTGCTCGGCGGGCCGGAAGGCCTCCGCGATTACCCGCACACGTTGCTTTCCGAGGCGCGAGGTCAGCTCGTCGACATAGGCGCGCGCGACGTAGGGTTCGCGCGCATAGACGCCGCAGCCGTCCTGGAAGAACACCCCGACGTCCGACGGCAGCCACGACACGAGCCAGTCCGCCAGCGCCTTCCCGCCGATATTGGTCTGGTCGTAGACGCTCACCCACAGCGGGCGCGGCAGTCGCTTCAGGATATCGGCAAGCTTCGGCGCGTCCTGCCAGGTCGGGTCGATTTCGACCGGGAAGTAGTAGCCGGTGACATTCAGCGGAACGTGCGTGCGCGCTACCGCCAGGGACTGGTCCGCGAGTGTCGACAGATGGGTGCGTGCTCGCTTTTCATCCTGGTAACCGGCGAGGCCCAGGATGACGTTTCTGGCCCAGGGTTCGCGGCCGATGCGCCCCCAGTCGGGAAGGTGTGCCGCGGGACGGATGCCGGCGTCGGGCACGTACGCGGTATCGTCGACGACGCTCCACTGGATCAACAGATCGTGCACGCCGAGCTGTTGCCAGTTCCCGACGGGATTCGTCGTCGCGTTGTCCACCTGCCAGACGATTCCGTCGGCATGCACGTCATGCGGCGTCCAGCTACACGCGGCCACGGCGAGCGATGCACCGACGGCCGCGAGCATCGCCGCGCGGGACGAACCCGGCGCGCGCGCGTGCCGGCGTCGCCGGCCTGCGTGTCGGAACCGGCCCAGACGCAGTCGAATCCCGCGCAAGGCCGGGATGGCGTACGTGAGCATCGCGGCCTCCCCGGAAGCATTCCTGCGCGACATCGTAGCCGATCACATGCAAACGTGCGACCCGCCTTGCTGCTGCGGGTCGCACGAGGCTTCCACCGGCTCGCGTCACTTGGCCGTCGTGCCGTCCGCCCATGTGTAGCCGAGATTCGTGATGCCCGTCACGATACTCTGGAAGTCCTGGAAGGCGGGCAGTCCGAGATCGGGCTCGAGCCAGTACGGATGGAAGAAGAACGACGCGAAGCCGTCCCGCACCGCCAGACCGTATTGCGCGTTGGTGACGATTTGCTGCCACGTGTACGTGATGCACGAGAACGGGTCTTTACTGCAGATGTTGTATTGAAGGCTGCCCAGGTTCTCCGGAATGATTCGTTGCCCGTAGTAATCGGAGTTGATGATGTACGGGAAGAATTGCCCGGCCGAAAAGTCCTGGTTGGGCGCGCCCGTCCCGATCTGCGGATTGGTCGACGTGTAGTAGACGGCCCGCTGGAACGTGGTCGGGAACGTCTGCGCCGTGGCCGTTGATGCCATCGGCGACATCTGGTACTGCGGCGCAGCCCAGCCGACGATCTTGTAGCCGTTGAGCGTGAACTCGAGCAGGCCGTCGGCCATTCTGCCTTTCGCCCATTGCACCGAGTCCTCGTCGACCGGACGATTCTGGACTGCGTACCAGAACTCGAAGTCGCTGCCGCTCACCGCATTCTGAAGATTCGGCGTCGAGTCATACTGGTGCGTATAGCCGTGCATCACGATCGAGCCGCCGCGCAGGAGCGCGTAGTTCAACCCGCTCTTGAGGCCCGTTGCCTGCGCGAGGTGAATCGTCTCCGGCACGCCGCCGTTGTAATACCCGTTCGGGTCGGTATACAACGGAATGGTCGCCATCGTGAACTTGATCTTCTTCGAGTACAGATAGTCCGACAGCTGCCTCATCGAGCTCGTCGTCGTGAATGCGTCCAGATCCTCGAGGCGGACCAGCGCACGATGATTCACCGGTGCATTGGTCTGCAGGATGTCGTGCAGGATGTCGCATATCACCAGGTAGCGATCCGTCGGGCCGATGTAGGAGAACGGCATGTCCGCGAAGTACCAGAACTTGCCGGAGCGCATGACGTAGGGCGTCGTTGCGCCGCTCTTGCTGTTCTTGATGGTGACGAGCACTTGCGCCTTGGTGGCATCGAGAACCTGGGTCAGGCCGACATCCGGGTCTGCGTTGATGGCGCCGGTCGACGCGTCGAACGCGTAGTACTTGACCATCGCCAGGTTCTTGTACGTGACGGTGTCGTAGAAGCCGGGATTCGGATTGCTGGACGATGGCGTCGCGTTCATCCCGGCAAGGCCCAGGAAGCTGAACCCGAAGGTCTGGTTGAACGTATAGGCCGTGTTCCACGCGAGCTGCCACAGGTTGTACTTGAACCAGACCACGGTTTTCGTGGCGGTCATCACGTCGCTCATGAACGCCGTCGGAATCGGGTTGTTGTAATAGTCGCCGATATAGAACGTGGCGTCGTGGCTCCCGATCATGCCGGACGTGTAGTTCTGTATCGGTACCAGGTCGACGGTCGTATTGAAGTGGCCGAGCAGGTTCCTCAACATGATGCTGTACATCAGGCCGAGCTTCGAAAACGGGTCGTTGGCCGGGTTGTCGTATAACACGAGCGTATGTGCGGTCGTGGTCTGCGCGTGCGCCGTGCCCGGCAATGTCATTTGCGCGAGTCCGGCAAGGAGAGCTATGACGATCAAGATCTTTTTCATGGCCGTATCTCCCTAGTCGCGTTCGACGTTGCCGCCGTGCTTCTTGACGGAATTTCTGCTGAACTTCGGGCGCCCCGTCTCCTTGTATGCCTTGTCCCAATCCTCATCGGACATGCCGGGTTTCACGTTGACTTGGGCAGAACCGTTTGGCAATGGCGGGGCCTTGATCTTGCCGCCGGACGACTGGTTCGTCTGCTGCGCACTCGCATGCTGAACCGCGCTGGTGATGACGAGCGCGGGACTCAATGCAAGGAGTAGCCCAACGGTGCTCAACCCGATTCGAAAAAATCGATTGCGATGCGAGGGCATGATTTTCATCCTTTGATATGCAAATTGGATTCTCGTTAACGAAACGAGCACGCCCCATTGCCGATTTAGAATCGGGTGTTATGTCGTTATTTTTTTCGTTTAATACCCCGGTTAATGAAACGAAACCGGACAGTTGGCTTTCAAGCTAGTTCTGTACCATCCGCCGCAAATGGACACCGGGCCGGGACGCCAAAATCGGCGCGTCGAGACGGTCCGAAATTGTCTCGATAAACGTTTCACGCATGCAACGCGACTGGTTTCGGAAATTGGGTCCGACGAACGCGTAACGTCTGTTTGAGCGATCCAGGTGAAACCGGTTACGTGCTTCGTTCCGCCCACGGCAACGCGGCAACCGAGCCGGCGGCGCATCCGTCCAACGGCGACCGGAGCACCGGATTTTCGGTTTCATCGTCGATCCGTCCGTCCAGGATCGATGGAATCGCGTGACGCGCTCCGGTCGCGATGATCGGGGGCGCGGGGTGAGAACCTGCCAAACGTCTCATATTCGGAACGCCGGTCCGCATGTTTCAGCACTGAAACATTTGGCTTGGTTTCGATTCGCCGATCGTGCGCGGCACACGCCCGGTACCCGGAAGGCGCAAGAGTGGTGGACGATGGCGCACGACTTGCTTGAAGCGCTGTGTATCGAAAAGAGACGGTGTATGGGGCGCACTGCGTAGCGCTGGATCGGGGGCCGCTGCAAGCGCCGGCGCACGCAGGGACGAACGCAAGCAAGCGGGGAAACCGGCTGTCAAAAGTCATCCACTGAACACGTTGCATTTTTGGTGATGTTGCGTGGTCGTATCAATAGCGCTCCAGGCAGCCTCGAGTCTTTTGAGAACGACGAGAACGGATGCGGCGTTAGCCGCAGGAGTGGACGTGACGGGGTCGACGGGGACGGGGCGGTTTCGTCTTCCGTTCGTACGAAGGAAGAAATACAGACGGACGAAAATCGCGGAAAGGTAATGGATAATATGATATGGAGTGCGTATTTATATGCACTCAACCTTGTCGCTATTGTGACCGCCCTCGTCATCCTGGTCAGCACGCTGGATGACCTGACGCTGGATGGCTGTTACTGGTCATTCGAAATCGGGCGCATCCTGCGTCGCGAGAAATCGCAGACCGTCGACATCGGCATGCTGCGCGCGCAGGAAGAGCGCCATCTGGCACTCATGGTGCCGGCGTGGAAAGAGTACGACGTGATCGCCAAGATGATCGAAAACACGCTGGCGACCATCGAGTACGAGCGGTATGTCATCTTCGTCGGCACCTATCACAACGACGCAGAAACCACGGCGGAAGTCGAACGGATGGTCCGCCGGTATCCGGGCAGGGTGACGCGAGCCACGGTCATGAACGACGGGCCGACCTGCAAGGCGGACTGCCTCAACTGGATTCTCGAAGCGATCCTGCGTTACGAAGCGGTCCATCATATTCAGTTCGCGGGCGTCGTCATGCACGACTGCGAAGATGTCATTCACCCGGTCGAACTCAAGTACCTCAACCATGCGGTGGCGGAGAGCGATCTGGTCCAGCTTCCGGTGCTGTCATTGCCCCGGAAATGGAACGAGTTCGTCGCCGGCTGCTATCTCGACGATTTCAGCGAAACGCACCAGAAGGACGTGCCGGTGCGGGCACGCTTGACCGGGGTCGTGCCGGGCGCGGGTGTTGCATCGTGCTACAGCCGGCGTTCGATCGAAGCGGCGATGAAGGAGCGCAACGGTTGCCCGTTCAACACGAGTTCGCTGACCGAGGACTATGACTTCAGCTTTCGCTTGAGAGACCTCGGCATGAAGGAAACCTTCGCCCGCACGCCGCTTTCGGACATCGTGCGCGATGCCGGCGGCGAGCGCGCCAAGGACGGTGCCGCCGGTCGAAACCTGCTGGCCACGCGCGAGTATTTTCCCAAGACATTCCGCACCGCCTACCGGCAGCGCGCGCGCTGGATTCTCGGCATCGCGTTTCAAGGCTGGGAGCAACTCGGCTGGAAGGGCGACTTCCTCACCCGCTACATGTTCTTCCACGATCGAAAGGGCATCGTGACGTCGCTGTTTTCGGTAATTGCCTATGGCGTGCTGCTCAACTTCGTGTTGCTTTCCGTTCTTCAGAATGCCGGTCACGTCATTCCCGCCAGCGCTCACCTCGTGACGGCCGGTGCCTGGGTCACGCCGCTGCTGTGGGTCAACACCCTCATGCTGTTCGCCCGTGCCGGACAGCGCTTCTACTTCGTCAGCAAGCTGAACGGCCCGCTCCAGGGGCTGCTCTCGATCCCGAGGATGTTCGTCAACAACCTGATCAATTTCTGCGCGGTGAGTCGCGCGTGGCGCATCTATGTCGGCCACCTGGTGAGCGGCAAGCCGATCGCATGGGACAAGACCAGTCACACATACCTGTCCAACGAAGAACTCGGGAAAGTGCGTCACAAGATCGGCGAGATCCTGGTCGGCTGGGGCGTGGTTTCCCCGGCGCAACTGGAGGACGGCCTCGAGCGGCAACTGACATGCGGCAAGCGGCTGGGCGAACTGTTGCTCGAAGCCAGTGCGTTGTCCACCGAATCGCTGGCGGATGCGATCGCCGAGCAGGCCGATCTGCCGCGGGTAAGCCTCGGCAACGTGGCGGTGGGCCACTTCGCGGACTCGCTGGCATTCGAGCTGCAGTACGCGTATCGTGTCGTCCCGTTTTCGACCGCCGCCGACGGAACGCTGAACGTCGCGGTCGGGCGGCCGCTCACGCACGACGAACAGGACGTCGTGCGGCGCGGCGCCCGAACGAACGTTGCGTATTTCATTGCCTGCGATGCGGAGATCGCCGCCGAACTCGGCCGGCACTCGCGCTTCGTCGAAATCGCGCGGCTGCGCGACGGCGACGGCGCGACGCAGCAGGCAGTGCCGGTGAAAAAGCCGTCGGGAGAACAGGCATGAAGCGCTCGACACGTCCGATCGCGGCCGGCCTCAAGCGCTGCGCACGCTTGAGCGCGCTGGCCATTGCCCTGTCGCTCGCCTGGCAGGCGCCGGCATCCGCCGCCCAGCAGCTCAACCCCAAAGCCTATCGGCTCGCCGATGGCGCCTACAAGGCAATCAACGCAGGCGACCTGCCCCGCGCGGAAGCGTATGCGTTGCGCGCCCTCAGGATTCAGCCGGGAAGCGAACAACTCGGGCTGTTGCTCGTGGATGTGTACCGGCGCGAAGGGAAAGTCGACGAAGCGGACGCGCTGCTGGAATCGCTGAGCGTTCGTTTTCCGAAAAGCGCGGCGGTACTGGCGCAGCATGGCTATCTGGCGCAGCGGCAGATGCGCTACGACGTCGCGTGCAGCGATTTCGCGGCGGCCGTCGCGACTGGAAACTGGAGCAAGGAGCAGCAGCGCAACTTGCGCCTCGCGTGGTCGGACAGTGCGCTCGCGGCGAAGCGTCCGCACGAGGCCGGCGTCGCGCTGGCGCCGCTGGCCGATGAAAAATCGGCCGTGATTCAGTTGCGTATCGCGCAGATGAGCTTGCAGGCGGGCGACCACGACAGCGCGCTGCGCGTGGCCGAGCTGGCGGCCGGCAACGCGTCGACCGATGCCGAGCGGAACATGGCTGCGTCGATCGCGGCACAGGCGCGGCAAGCCGACCAGCCGCCCGAGGTGCCGGTGGACGATACCGCGCAACGGACCTTGCAGCACGCCTATGATCTCCTGCGCGAGCACAAGGATCGCGAGGCGCTCGACGCATTTCAGGAAGGTTTCGCCGGTGGCGCCGGCAACGCGATGAACTACGCGGACGCCGGCTATGCGGCCAAGCGGATCGGCTTGAACGAGCAGTCCGTCCAGATGTTCGAGCAGAGTCTCGACGCCGACGAAAACGAACATGCGTTCGACGCGCAGCGCAAGTTCGGCTATCGGCGCGAGGTCGAACAACTCGAGCGCACCTGGGGTTTCGTGCTGAGCGCGCCATACCAGTCGGCCGCATTCGGCCCGCAAGGCACGATCAGCGTGCTCCAGCCGGGTATCGAGGCGTATTGGCAGCCGCCGAAGATCGGCTATCGGAACGGCCGCATTCTCCAGTTCTTCGTGCGTGGATACGGCACGGCCTACGACGGCACGGGCAACGTGACCGGCATGCCGACCGTGCAGGGGTCGGTGGGCGTGCGCTACAAGCCGATACCCGATCAGAACGTGATGGTGACCGCCGAGCGGTTGTTCCATATCGGCAGCCTGTCGATGACGGACTGGCTGATGCGCCTGGGTTACTCGTCGGAGGCGGGCACCGACCTGCGGGTCACCGAACCGAGCTGGCGCAGCTGGCAGGCCTATGTAGAAGGTGCGTACTTCATCAATGCCGGGCGTTACATCATCTATTCGGAGTTGCGTTACGGGCACACGTGGCGCTTGCCGATGATCAGCGACCGGCTGACCGTCTACCCGCACGCCGCGGTGGCGGGCGATCACGACAACCGTCAGCCTGACAAGACGGCAATCGGTGCGGGGCCAGGGGTCCAGTTCAGGTACTGGTTTCGCGAAGGCAGGTATACCGCGCCGGCGAGCTATCTCGACGTGACGGTGCAATACCGGTTCGGGTTGACGTCAGCGGCACGCGCACGTGGTCTCGTGGTACGCGCGACATTGTGGTTCTGAGCAACTGCGCTGACGATCAGGCGACTCGATGGTGAGGCCGATCAGCTGGGCGACTTGAGCGTGATGATCGTTTGACGCAGCAGCTGGAAGTAGGAGCTAGTCGAATACGGGACCATCTGCTCGGCGTAGTTCCACCAGAAGAATCCGCCGATGAAACGCGGATCGGTCATGCTGTTGACCATCGGGTAGTAGGTCTTGATCAGGTTCTGCTGCACCGACGCCGGCGCCGCGATATCCGACGTGCCGATTTCGCCGAAGCCGACCTTCGCGTTCGGGAAGATGCTTTCCAGCGCCGCGAAGTCGTTTTTCCACGACGGATTCAGCCCCGGGCAATCCTGGTACGGGTAGTAGCTGAACAGCGCGTAGTCGGCCTGCTGGCGAACCGTCGCCGGCAGGAACGCGGTCGGCCACGTCTTCCAGTAATCCTGCGGCTTCTCCCAGCAGTTGTTGCCCTTGCTGTCGTCGTTGTAGTACAGCGTGATCGCGGTCTTGCCGCCGTTCGATTTGACGATCGTGTTGGCCGCGGCGACCATCTGGCCGATCTGCTGCTCTTCCGAATTGACCACGGTGTTCGTGCCGCTCGGATCGTTGCGCAGCCATTCGCCGTTGATTTCGTTGGCGATTTCCCACACGTCGACCGTGTTCTTCAGCTGCGACACCAGTTCCTGCGTGCGCGCCTTGTACGTCGTGATATCCGTCGGGAAATAGTACGAATCGTAGACTTCGCCCATCACGTATGCGACCGAGTGCAGGCGCAGCAGCGGTGCGTAGTAGTCGGCGGCCGACGTGCCCGGATCGAACACGACGCGCACCGTCGGTCGGTACGGCAGGTTCTGCAGCGACGCGATGATCGCATCCAGTTTCGTCAGGTCATCGAGCGTGACGCCGTAGACCGGATTCTTCAGCGGTTCGACCTGGGCGTTGGCGGTTTGGGACAAGGGCATCAGCCCGGCATAAGCAACGCATGCGGCAATGGCCGTGCGTGAGATGGTTTTCGTCAGTTTAATCAAAACTTCGGTTCCGTCCTAAGGTAAGAAGAAGCGCGATTTTAGACGAAAATAAAAGGTAATTATCGGACGATATGAGCAATAAGGGGGCGGATGCCGCGGAATGGAAATTGCTGCGCGGCTGGCTGGTGATCAAAAACGCAGCATCCCGAAACGTTTGCAAGCGGGCATCGGGACGGCCGGCGGAACGGGGAATCTCCTGACGACCGGGCGTGGTGGCGCATTCGGGTATACGCGCTGCGATTCGGCTTCGGCTTCGGCTTCGGCTTCGGCTTCGCGGTCGGCTTCGACATCGGCTTCGACTTCCGCTTTGGCTTCGGCTTCGGCTTCGGCGTCGGCATCGACTTCGACTTCGACTTCGACATCGGCTTCGACATCGACATCGGCTTCGACTTCGGCTTCGATATCGACATCGACTTGCCATCGTCAACACTGCCGTGCTCACGATCAGCCGCATCGTTCGCGATGGCCAGGCGGTGATCCGCTCACGGCCGGTGCCGCACGCAAGCGCACGCATCGAAGAATCTGCTGACGATGCCCGCAATCCGCAAACGTTTCACGTTGATTTTCGTCGGTAACGCGCAGGATTTCGCTAAAGGATGCCGGTGCCGATGACGTTAAACGGGCACGGGGATGACTGCCGATCGCATGCATGTGACATGCGACGCGCAGTCCGCAACAACCAGCGCTGCAGGGGAACCAACATGAATCGTCAGCAATCGTGGACGCGTACGGCCGCGCCCGGCGAGATCATCTACTCGGAGGGCTTCGCCGGCGAGCCCGTCATCTTTCTGATCGCCGACGGCAAGGTCGAGCTGTCGACGCGCTGCGACGACAAGCGCGTCGTCGTCGCGACGCTCGGGCGCGGCGAGTTCTTCGGCGAATCGGCGCTGCTCGCCGCCGAGCCGCGCGCGCATACCGCGAAGGCACTGTCGTTCTGCCAGCTCACGGTCGTGCCGGCCGCGACGATCGACGAGGAAATCGAGCACGTGTCGGCGCTGCTTCGCCACATCGTGCGCACGATGATCCGGCGCGTGAAGCGCAAGGACGACCAGCTCGCGACCTATACGCATGCCGACTTCATGCCGGGCGTGCTGTCGTATGCGCACGTGCTGTCGCTGATGGCGGGCGCCGACGCGCGCGGCTCCGACGACGCGTGGTCGCGGCGGCCGATGCAGGCACATGCGGAGGTGTCGGTGCCGCTCGCGGAGGTGATCCGCCGGTGCCGCGCGATTGCCGGCCATTCGCGCCCGCACGTGCTTGCGATGCTGCGCCGCATGGAGAAGCTCAATCTCGTCACGATCGAAGCCGCGCAGGGCGACCACGCCGGCGGCGCGGCCGATTACCCGGCGTCGTCGGATGCGCGCCAGACCGTCACGTTCGATGCGGCGCGCGTGGTCGATCGCGCGCAGCAGGTTGCCGATCACGATCTCGACGTGTCGATCAACAGCGAGCTGGAGCTGATCGAGCTCGCCGATCTCGAAGCGCTGATCGGCGTCGACCGGAAGCTGCTGCTCAACAAGCTGTCGCACGGCGAGATCGCCGACGAGGTGTTCGCGTTCCGCAAGTCGAAGGTGCTCGGTTACGTCGGGCAGAAAGGCGTCGCGTATTTCTCGCGGCGCAGCCCGCGCGCCGGCGGCGACGTGCGCGCGCTCGAGGATCTCGTGGGGGTCGACCAGCGCACGCTGTTCGACGTGATCAGCGCATTCGATACGTACGATCTCGCGAAGCTGATCGCGAGCCTCGACGATCGCGCGGTGGCCGACAAGCTGTTCTCGGTGATGACGGAAGCGCGGCGCAACGAGGTGTCGTGGGTGATGCGCCGCGAGCTCAAGCTCGACCCGATCGAGATCGAGGAGATCGAGCGGCGCGTGCTCGATGCCGTGCGCGCGGCCAAGGCGCCGGCGGCCTCCGCGCCGCCGGCTTCATCCGCCGCGTGACGCCCACCCGACGGAGACATTCATGGACCTGTTGACCCTGGCCGGCGTGCTGCTCGGCGGCGTGGCGATCGTGTTCGGCTTCGCGCTGGAAGGCGGACATTTTTCAATGCTGTTCCAGTTCGAAGCGCTCGTGATCGTGCTCGGCGGCACGCTCGGCGCGGTGATGATCCAGAATACGTGGGCGCGCTTCTTTGATGCGGTGAAGCAGCTGCGGCTCGCGTTCGTGCGCGCGCAGGAAGTCGACCGCAAGCACCTGACCGACCTGCTGGAGTGGGGCGATCGCGCGAAGCTCGACGGGCTGCTCGCCTTCGAATCGATGGACGTGAGCGGCATCCATCCGTTCGCGCGGCGCGGGCTCGAACTGCTCGCGAACGGCGTGTCGACCGCGGTGCTCGAGGACGCGCTGCAGCGCGAGCTCGACGCCTACGAGCGCAGCCGCCTCGCGGCCGCGCGCGTCTGGCACCAGGCCGGCGGCTATGCGCCGACGTTCGGCATTCTCGGCTCGGTGCTCGGGCTGGTGCAGGTGACGAGCCATATTCTCGAACCGGCGCAGCTCGGGCCGGGCATCGCGGTCGCGTTCATCGCGACGCTCTACGGCCTCGCGTTCGCGAACCTCGTGTTTCTGCCGCTCTACGGCAAGCTGCGCGCGCAGATCGACAGCGAGCTGCGGTTCCGCAAGCTGTATCTCGACGGCTTGCTCGCGATCTCGCGCAAGGAGTCGCCTCACACGATCGAAACGCGGCTGACCGGCGACGTGCGCGGCCGCGCGGCGGAGTCGCTCGCATGACGCACCGGGAGCTTCGACATGACCGCTCGAACTGACGGCGCGCGTGCGGGCTCGGCCACGGCCGGGCGCGACGACGATGAGGCCGAAGGCACGCAGTCCGGGCGCTGGCTGATTTCCTACGCGGATCTCGTCACGACGCTGATGGTGCTGTTTCTCGCGCTGTACGTGCTGCAGCTCGCGAAATACAACGCGCTCGATGCGCGTTATCAGACGCTAGCTCGGCATGACGGCGGGACGGCAAGCGCGCCCGACGCAGCGACCGGGCGCATGCCCGCGTGGCTCGCATCGCTCGACGCGCTGAAGACGGCCGGCCGCATCTCGCTCGTGCGCGCGCCGCACGGCATCGAGATCGGCATCGACGCGAAGATCCTGTTCAACGTCGGCGATGCGCGCTTGCTGCCGGACGCGACACCGGTGCTGAGCCAGATCGCGCAGGCGCTGAGCGCGCATGCGAGCGGCGACATCCTCGTCGAAGGGCATACCGACAGCGTGCCGATCGCGAACGCGAAATACGAGTCGAACTGGGAGCTGTCGTCCGCGCGGGCGGGCAGCGTCGTGCGCTATCTGGCCGATCGCGGCGTCGCGCCGCACCGGCTCGCCGCGATCGGGCGGGCCGATACGCAGCCGCTCGTCGCGGGCGACGATGCGGCCGCGCGGGCGCGCAACAGGCGGGTGACGATCTTCGTCGCGTATTGAGCGCGCGAACCTCGACGGGCACGCCTGCCGCCCGTCGACGACATATCGGATCTCGGATGACGAACATGTGAACCCGGCGATGCGATTCCGCGCGTGCCTGCCGATAACCCAGGCTGGCTCAGACCGAGCGGTTATCGAGGGTTCCCCATGCATTTCTGGCGCAAGCTGTCCATTCAGAACAAGCTGATTCTCAGCATGACGAGTTGCCTGCTCGTGTTCGTCGCGATTTCGAGCGGGTTGAGCGTCCGTCTGATCGGCAACGCCGTGCGCGATCGCGTCGTCCGCGAGGAGCTGCCGACGGCCGTGAGCGGCATCCGCGCCGACGTGCAGCGGCAGATGGCCGGGCCGATTGCCGCGTCGCGCCTCCTTGCGCGCGATGCGTTCCTACTGCAATGGGAGGCCGACGGCGAGCCCGATGCCGGCACGCGCAGCTGGATTCAGCTCGCGAAGAACGTGAAGGACGAGCAGAAGGCGGCGTCCGTGCAGTGGGTGTCGGTGAAGAGCGGCAACTACTACAACGAAGCCGGCCTGCAGCGGAAGGTCACCGACAAGGATCGGTGGCTGACGGATTTCATCGCGTCGGGCAAGGCCTACGAGGTGAACATGGACCGCGAGGTCACGGCCGGCGGCTACATGATGTTCATCAACAGCCGGGTGGAACTCGACGGCGCGCCGATCGGCGCGACCGGCATGAGCCTGTCCGTCGACGCGCTCGCGAAGGGAATCGCCGCATACCGGATCGGCGACACCGGGTTTGCGTACCTCGTGCGGCCGGACGGCGCGATCATGATGCATCGCGATGCGTCGCTGATCGACGGCAAGCACTTCCTGAAGGACGAACCGGGCCTGCCTGGCGATGCATCGTCGACGCTGCTGGCCGGCAAGCCGTATGCGACGTTGAGCTACGACGGCGACGGCGGCGCGCGCTTCATCGCGACGTCGTTCGTTCCGGAGCTGAATGCGTACGTAGTCGTCGAAGTGCCGCAAGCCGAACTGCTCGGGCCGGCCACGCGTGCGATTCGCAGTGCCGCGCTCGTCGCCGCGATCGCGGGCCTCGGCGTCGCGCTGGTCGTGATCTGGCTGGTCGGGCGTGCGATCGCCGCGCCGATCCGCCGCGCGGCGACGCTGCTGTCGGACATCGCGAGCGGCCAGGGCGACCTGACGCGCCGGATGACGGTCGAAAGCCAGGACGAGATCGGCCAGCTGTCGGACGCGTTCAACCGTTTCGTATCGTCGTTGTCGACGCTCGTCCACCGGATCCGCGCGGCGTCCGCGTCGATTGCGACCGGGTCCGCGCAGATCGCGTCGGGCAATGCCGACCTCAGCGAACGCACCGAAGGGCAGTCGGGCAACCTCGAGCGGACGGCTTCGTCGATGGAGGAGATCACGGCGGTCGTGCGCAACAACACCGAAACCGCGACGACGGCCGCGCAGCTGATCACCGGCGCCGCCGACACGGCGACGCGCGGCGGGCAGGTCGTCGGCGAAGTCGTGACGACGATGGAGCAGATCAGCGATGCGTCGCGGCGGATCGCCGAGATCATCGTGATGATCGACGGCATCTCGTTCCAGACCAACATCCTCGCGCTGAATGCGGCGGTCGAGGCCGCCCGCGCCGGCGAGCAGGGGCGCGGGTTCGCGGTCGTTGCGGCGGAAGTGCGGAACCTCGCGCAGCGCAGCGCGCAGGCGGCGAAGGAGATCAAGGCGCTGATCGAGCACAGTGCGGGGACGGTGAGCACCGGGTCGCGGCTCGTCGGCGAGGCCGGCAAGGTGATGCGCGATGTCGTGTCGCAGGTGCAGGGCGTCAGCGCGATGATGAGCGAGATCGCCGAGGCGAGCCTGGAGCAGAGCGCGGGCATCGACCAGATCGGCGACGCGGTGCAGTCGCTCGATCAGATGACGCAGCAGAACGCGGCGCTGGTCGAGGAGAGCGCGGCGGCCGCGGAGAGCCTGAAGCAGCAGGCGGCGGATCTGACGCGCCTGGTATCGGCGTTCAAGGTAGATGAATAGCGTCCGCGCGACGTTAGAATGAACGCGTTTCTGGGGGACGGCTGCCGTGGGGATACGGTAGCCGTTTTCGCTGTCGGCGCGGGAATCGGTGACGTCATAAAAATGAAGCGCATTTCAAGACTGAAGATCGGGGTGGGGGCGGTGGTGGTCGCGGCGGTGTTCGCCGCGGTCGGGGCGAAGGTGATCGCATCGCCGGCGGATGCGTATCTTGCCTATCGGAAGCAGGCCGCGGCGGCCGTGGCGGCGGCCCGGATGGAGGATCGGGCGGGCCTCGACCGGCAGTACACGGCCGACGTGAACGCGCGGCTCGCCAAACTAATTGGCACGGTCAGGGCGCGAGGGTTCGTCGCGCAGGCCGAGGGCACGGTGCAGAGCGTCGGCCCCGTCGACGGGATGCCGCCGGGGCCGGACGGGTTGTCCTTCAAGTCGGACGACGGCAAGACGCATCTCGTCGTGACGACCGTTCCGCTGCTGAAGGCCTGGGCGAGCACGGCGGACGCCGGCATCAAGCCGACCGACGACGTCGCCGCGATGTTCGGCAACGAAACGCTTTACACGCACGTATTCAGCGACGACGCCGCCGCGTTTCGCTTCGCCGAGTTGCCCGTCAAGCGGCAGCCGGCCGACGGCGTGGTGAAGGCGTGGCTGCTGGGCGAAAGCCAGGACGGCGTGCCGGACGGGCCGAACACGCTGGCCGTGTCGGTCCGGCAGGGCCAACGCGTTTATATCCTGTGGCGGGGCGTGACGCTGCGCCCGGTCGCGGCGTGCGGCGCGGCGCGCGTGCCCGAGAACGCGCGGCAGGCGTGTTTCGCCAGGCAGGTGGGGACCCAGCGGATTTATCCGCGGCTGGTCGCGCAGGCGCAATCGATGGCCGATGCCGTGGTCCGATAGCGGGATAGCGGGCGGCAGAGACGGGTCGCAGCCGTCGATCGCACGGCGCGATTCGACGGCGCTGGACGGAGGTTCGCGTGCGACGATTGACGGTCGGCAACGTCGCGCGTCGCCGACCGTCGGCATGCCGTCCGGCGAGCGACTTCAACGCGAGCGCAACGCCTGCAACCCCAGGGTGAGCGGGTTGAACGGCATCTCCGCGGCGCCCATCGAAAAGCTCGTCGCCTTGGCGGTCGCCCCGGGCGCGTGCATCAGCGCATGAACGATCCGCTCGCTCGCATGGCCGTCACCGTACGGATTGCTCGCGCGCGCCATTTCCTCATACGCGCTGTCGCTGTCGAATAGCCGCGACGCCTCCCAGACGATCCGCTCCTGGTCCGTGCCGACGAGCCGCGCGGTACCGGCGTGGATCGCTTCGGGCCGCTCGGTCGTCTCGCGCGTGACGAGCACCGGCTTGCCGAGTGCCGGCCCTTCCTCCTGGATGCCGCCCGAATCGGTGATGATGAAGTGCGAGCGTGACATCAGGAATACGAACGAAAGATATTCCTGGGGTTCGATCAGGTAGATGTTCGGTACGCTGCCGAGCAGCGCGCGCGCCGGCTCGCGCACGTTCGGATTCAAGTGCAGCGGATAGACGAACTGCGCATCGGGATAGCGCTTCGCGAGCGTGCAGAGCGCCTCGCAGAAATGCCGGAACGGTTCGCCGAAACTCTCGCGGCGATGGCCGGTGATCAGCACGACGCGGCGCGACGCTTCGAGAAACGGAAAGTGTGCGGCGACCTTGTCGTTAAGCGCGCTATCGTGGTCGAGCATGCGCTTGACGTCGTGCAGCGCATCGATCACGGTGTTGCCCGTCATCACGACCGCACCCACCGGCACGCCTTCGCTGAACAGGTTGTCGCGCGCCTGGCCGGTCGGCGCGAAGTGCCATGACGACACCGCATCGGTCACGCGGCGATTCAATTCCTCCGGCCACGGCGACCAGATGTCGCCGCTGCGCAGGCCCGCTTCCACGTGCCCGACCGGCAGATAGCGGTAGAACGCCGCGATACTGACGGCCAGCGTCGTCGTCGTGTCGCCGTGCACCAGCACGACGTCCGGACGCAAGTCGTCGAAGACGGTCCCGATCGCCTGAAGAATGCCGGTCGTCACGTCGGTCAGCGTCTGGCTCTGACGCATCAGATTGAGATCGTAGTCGGGCTTGATGTCGAACAACGTGAGCACCTGATCCAGCATTTCCCGATGCTGGGCGGTCACGCATACGCGGGCATCGACATCCTTGCGCGCCTTCAGCGCGCGCACGAGCGGCGCCATCTTGATGGCTTCCGGTCGAGTCCCGAACACAAGCAAGATCTTTTTCATCGATGTCCTCGTTGAGCATCTTCGCGCCGGAAGATCCGGCGCCTGGCGCCAGGCATGGTTGCAGGCCACCCGTCCCGTCTCCGCATGTATCGGCGCCAGTCGCGCGACATGCAGCGGTATTGCGGGGCGAGCGCGCCGTTTTTGTCCGCGTGGTCTGCGCCACGCAATCGTCGAACTACGGCCGTCCCGTTGCACCTCGTCAATCACGTCATGAGCATTTCTCGCTGTGTCGATCGCCATGTCTGTCGGTCAGGCCGCGTACGTTTCCACGTCGCTGCGCGCCCGTACCCGTTCCTCCTTCCGATAGAGCAATATTCAAACCAGTGGCCCTGTGGCCGGCCCCGCTTCGCGCCGCACCGGTGGAATGCCAGGGAACGTTTCACAATTGCTACGAGCGCGATTGCGGCGCCCTGCCGCGATGGGGGTGAAAATCCGACCGTTCGCGCGATCGAGCCGGTCACGTCATGCGACGGATGGCGACTTGCGTCACGCGCTGGCTGCCGATCGAACCGCGTGCGCCGTGTCACGCGCCTCGGAGCGTTTCGACATGCGAGTTTTGTCCGGGCAACGTGGGGAACGTCGTCGGCTGCCACGAATTGCCTCCGTGCGAAGGATGGCCCTCACGCATCGCGGCGCGTGCATCGTCCGCACCAGACGATGCGAAACGTTGCGTATCTGTAACGACCGTCCGGAGCCGGCCGGCCATATCCGCAAGGCGGTTGGTCGATGTGTGCCGCGCCGCGCACGGGGCGTTGCCGGACAAGAGCCCTGCAACGACAGCCTGCAGCGGTCGACTTCGAGAAAGGGTGGCGCGCGACGTTTCGGTTCACTGAAGGCGGAAGATCCCGCTAGGGGGGAGGTGAACCCTGATTCACCGGTGAATCAAAAACACGCGATCCGTGCCGCGAGCCCGTCGATCGGGTACCCGCAGGCCATTGCATCACGGGGCAGGGCGATCCATGGCTCACCGCTTGCTTGTTTCAGGAGGACAGGCGTGCCCGTCCGAGTTCGAGCGACGACGGAAGGGCGGGGATACCGATACGACGAACCCGCCAGGCGCGACGACACGTGCCGGGCGGGCGGCGTGCAGGCCGCGCTTGACCACGCATCACGGCCGGTTGCCGACGCGATGGAGTGTGCCGGCCATTACGCCGATGCCGACCCGCTCGCTCCCGCCCATGCGGGTTCACGATGGCGAAGACAACGGTGACCGGATCGCGTTGATACAGCAGCGCACGGTCGATCAACGGAAACAGGGGAAGGAGACGTGTCATGTGTGGCATCGTCGGCGCGGTCGCGCAACGGAACATCGTTCCGGTTCTGATCGAAGGTTTGCGCCGCCTCGAGTATCGCGGCTACGATTCATGCGGCGTGGCGACCGTCGTCGACGGCCAGGCGCGCCGCGAACGCAGTGTGTCGCGCGTCGCCGATCTCGACGCGCACGTGCGCAGCGCCGGGCTGTCCGGCAGCACCGGCATCGCGCACACCCGGTGGGCAACGCACGGCGCGCCCGCCACCTGCAACGCGCATCCGATCTTCTCGCGCGACGAAATCGCGCTCGTGCACAACGGCATCATCGAGAATCACGAGACGTTGCGCAGGCAACTGTCCGACGAGCATTACCAGTTCGACGGCCAGACCGACACCGAGGTCGTCGCGCACCTGATCCACAGCAAGTATCACGGCGACCTGCTCGCCGCCGTGCGCGATGCGACGTCGCAGCTGCACGGCGCATACGCGATCGCGGTGTTCAGCAAGCACGAGCCGCAGCGGCTGATCGGCGCGCGGGTCGGCTCGCCGCTCGTCGTCGGCCTGAAGGACGACGAATGTTTCCTCGCGTCCGACGCGCTCGCGCTCGCCGGCATCACCGACCGCTTCATCTTTCTCGAGGAAGGCGACATCGTCGAGTTGACGCCGGGCGGCGTGCGCATTCTCGAACGCGGCGGCACGCCGGTCGATCGTCCGATCCAGACCGTCTCGTCGACGCAAGGCGCGGTCGAGCTCGGGCCGTACCGGCATTTCATGCAGAAGGAGATCTTCGAGCAGCCACGGGCCGTGGCCGCGACCATCCCCGATGCGGGGCTGTTCGATCCGGCGGCGTTCGGCCCGGATGCCGCGCGCGCGTTCGAGCAGATCGACAACGTGCTGATCCTCGCGTGCGGCACGAGTCACTATTCCGGCCTGACCGCGCGCCGCTGGCTCGAGACGATCGCGCGCCTGCCCGCGCAGGTCGAGATCGCGAGCGAATACCGTTACAGCGACGCGCTCGCGTTGCCGAATACGCTCGTGGTCAGCGTGTCGCAATCCGGCGAGACCGCCGACACGCTCGCCGCGCTCAAGTATGCGCAGGCGCTCGGGCATATCGATACGCTCGCGATCTGCAACGTGCCGACCAGCGCGATGATGCGGCAGACGAGCCTGCGGTTCCTGACGCGCGCCGGCCCGGAAATCGGCGTCGCGTCGACCAAGGCGTTTACCACCCAGCTCGTCGCGTTGTTCATTCTCGCGGTGACGCTCGGCCGGTTGCGCGGCTACGTCGACGATGCGCAGCTCGCGCGCTATGCGACGCAGCTGCGGCGGCTGCCGGGCGCGCTCGACGACGTGCTCGCGCTGGAGCCGCAGATCGAGCGCTGGGCCGCGGAATTCTCGCGGCACGAGAATGCGCTGTTTCTCGGGCGCGGGCTGCATTACCCGATCGCGCTCGAAGGGGCGCTGAAGCTGAAGGAGATTTCGTATATCCATGCGGAAGCGTATCCGGCCGGCGAGCTGAAGCACGGCCCGCTCGCGCTGGTGACGCACGCGATGCCGGTCGCGACGATCGCGCCGAACGACGCGCTGCTCGAGAAGCTCAAGTCGAACATGCAGGAAGTGCGGGCGCGGGGCGGTCAGCTGTACGTGTTCGCCGATGCCGATACGCGGATCGACGACAGCGAAGGCGTGTCGGTGATGAGGATGCCGGATTACTACGGGCTGCTGTCGCCGATCCTGCACGTCGTGCCGCTGCAACTGCTCGCGTATCACGCCGCGTGCCTGCGCGGCGCGGATATCGACAAGCCGAGGAACCTGGCGAAATCGGTGACGGTCGAGTGACGGGCGGGGCCGGCCGACGATTGCCGGCCGGCCCGCGCGGACGGTCAGCGCAAGGCCGCCGCCCGGGCCTTCACGATCTTGCCCCGCTGCAGCACGTACGCGACACGTTCGCCTTCTCCCGCGACGAGGCCGATATCGTCGAGCGGATTTCCGGCGAGCACGACGACGTCGTGGGCGCAGGAAATCGGAGGAGGCTGTCGACACGATACGGGCGGATCGAACGGAAACCGGAAGGCGGGAAAATCGTTGCCGATCGGCCCGTTCGTGCGGAGATCATGTGCAACGCGCGCCCGGCCAGGCCACGCGCGCCGTCAGTCAGGGCCGCATCGCTTCGCCCGAACAGCGGGTCGCGAGGTAAAACAGTTACAAGTTAGCCGTTGACGCGCATCTGCCCGGCGGTTAGTGTGTGCGTCGAAGTCCAAGAAGTCCGATTGCTGTTCATCAATTGCTCGCTCTCCTCAGCGGTATTCGTTGTCCTCTCCCTCCTTGATGCTTCACGCGCTCTCCAGCAGGGCAAATCTTCATTTTTTCTCAAGGAATCTTCATGGATACCGGTATCGTCAAGTGGTTCAACGACAGCAAAGGCTTTGGCTTCATCACGCCGGACAACGGCGGCGACGACCTGTTCGCTCATTTCTCGGAAATTCGTGCCGACGGCTTCAAGACGCTGGCTGAAAACCAGAAAGTGAGCTTCGAGACGAAGCAAGGCCCGAAGGGTCTGCAAGCGGCCAACGTCAAGCCGCTGTAAAGTCTGAAGGGCCCGGCCATCCCACGATGGGCGCCGGGCCGCAGCGACATCCGCACGGAGCTTGGTCTCGTAAAGTTGGCGCGCTCGTTCCCGGCTGCGTCTGCTCATTGAGCCGCCGACCAGGCGCCATACACCTCGCTGCACTTCGCTCCCCCTCCGGCCGCAGCGCCGTATTTTCGCTTTCCGACTGCTTCGGGTTCAGCTCGCAATGGCGTTGGATCGGCGCATCCGTGCACATTTCGCACGGCACGCGCGCAGTCGAACATTATTAAAATTAAAAATGCAAAACACACAAAATCATCAATACAACGGCTATGCCGTCCGGCCCTCGGCGCATCGTTTGCCCGATGGCAGTTTTTCAGCCAACCTGCTGCTCGAGCGCATCGATAGCGCGTCTGTCGAAGGCCGCTACCGGTTCTATTCGCTCGATTACTTCGCGAGTGAAGCGCAGGCATTGCGGCACTCGGAACGCTGGGCACGCAACTGGGTCGATACGCGCGGTTAAAGGCAGCGCCGTGGGACCGGATACCCGACGCATGTGAGTCGCCCGGGCGCGCAACAATGCGCGCCCGAACCTCGCGTGCGATCAATTCTGTACCTCCCGACTGGAGCCGCGCGCTCGATTCGGGTTACCGGATTTTCCTTTCGACGCCGGCGGCGCATGACGCCATCCCGGCGTCGAAGCGGGTGGCGTACTTGAGAGGCCTGGCCTGACCGAACGGTGGTGCCGACCTCCGCATCCGTGCGAAGATTGCACGCACATCACACTCGCCCGAGAACGACGTGACCCGAGCAAATCCTGAGCGCAACCCGGACGCCGCCGATCCGCCGTGGATGGCCGTCGCCCTGGCCGAACTCGGCATCCGCCGCCATCCGCCCGGCAGCGTGAACCCGCGCATCGTCGAGTACAACAACCGGACGAATCTGGTCGGCTACGACGACAAGATTTCCTGGTGCTCTTCGTTCGTCAACTGGTGCATGACGCACGCGGGCATTCGCGGCACCGGGTCGGCGCTCGCGCGTTCGTGGCTCGAATGGGGCCGCCCGCTGGACAGCCCGGTCTACGGCTGCATCGCGATCCTGACGCGCGACGATCCCGCGAGCTGGAAAGGGCATGTCGGGTTCTACTTGAGCCATGACGACGAGCACGTTCATCTGTTCGGCGGCAATCAGCTTGAAGAGGTACGCGAGCTTGCGTACCCGCTGAACGAAGTGATCGGTTACCGTTGGCCCGATGCGGGATGACCTCGTCCTCCGGCATACGCGAATTCGCAATCGCGCGGTTGGCGGCTTGCTTGATCGCGTTGTCGGTCGAATGCCCGGGATCGTGCGGCTGAAGAGCGGGGCCCCGGCACGTGTCGAGGCCGGCGCCGTATCGTGATCGCGCCTAGTTCTTCGCCACGGCTTCCACCTCGGGCCCACCGGCCGCATCATTCCTGCTCCACCCGCCCCCGAGCGAGCGATACAACGCGACCGCCGCCAGCGCATGCTCGCGCCTGAGCTGGTTGAGCGCGTCCGAATCCCGCAGATACACCTCCTGCGCCGACAGCACGTCCAGAAAATCCGTCGCGCCGCCCTTGTAGAGCTGGTTCGCCAGCCCGAGCGCCTTGTCCGAAGCCGCGAGCGCGCTGCCGAGCCGCTGCGTCGCTTCATCGCTGCTGACGAGGTTCGCGCGCGCATCCTCGACCTCGCGCAACGCCTGCAGCATCGTCTGCCGCAACCCGAGTTCAGACTCGCGCATCCGGCTTTCGCTCTGCGAGATATCGGCGGTAATCCGTCCCGCGTTGAAGATCGGGCTCGTCGCGCTCAGCGCCGCGCTGAACAGGTTGTCGGTCAGCGTCGGCAAGCCGAGATACGACGCGGCCAGAATCCCGTCCGTCAGGTTCAGCGAGAACTTCGGATACCGCTCGGCCTTCGCGACACCGACCTGTGCCGCGCGCCGCTCGACCTGTGCGTAAGCGGTCAGCACGTCGGGCCGGCGCAGCAGCGCCTGCGACGGCAGCGTGGCGGGCGACCCGGCCGGCGGCGCCGGAATCGCGCCGGCCTGCGCGAGCACGAGCCGGTCGACCGATTCGGGCGTGCGGCCCGAATACACGGCGATCAGGTTGAGCTGATGCGCGATCTGCGCCTGCGTCGGCGGAATCCGCGCCTCCAGCGCATCGAGCTGGTTCTGCGCGCGCGTGACGTCGAGTTCCGTCGACAGCCCGAACGCCTGCCGCTTGCGCGTGAGTTCGAGCGCATGCCGGCGGATTGCCGCGTTGTCCTGCAGGATCTTCAGTTCCTGCTGCGCCCAGCGCAGGTCGACATAGGCGGATGCCGCATCGGCCGCGAGCGCGAGCCGCATCGCGTCTTCCGCATGCTTTTGCCCGACCAGCTCGGCCTGCGCGGCCAGCAGGTCGAGCCGTTCGCCGCCGAACACGTCCGGCGACCAGCTCAGCGCGAGCCCCGCACCGGCCTGCCGCACGTAGCCGAGCGGCGGCGGAGTGTTCTGGCGCGCGTCGGACGCATGCGCGGTCGCGTCGAGTTCCGGCAGCAGCACCGCGCGCTTCTGCACGGTCAGCGCCTGCGCCTGCTTCACGCGTTCGGCGGCGGCCTGCAGATCGAGGTTGCCGTCGAGCACGGTCGCGATCAGCCGGTCGAGCACGGGGTCGTTGAACCGCGCCCACCACGCGGCGGCGTCGATGTCGGCGCGCGGCACGTCGGTGTCCCACGCGGCCGGCGCAAGCGACTGGACGGAATCGTGCAGCGCGGGATGCTGCGCGGGCTGCACCGCACACCCTGCGGCGAAGGCGCTGACGGCCAGCGCGACGAGTAGCTTTTTCATGATGACGACCTTGGCTTCAGTGCGCGTCCGGCGGCGGCGCGTTCAGGGTGATGGGACGGGAAAACGCGACGGCGACCAGCGCGACCACGAAGCACAGCGACAGCGCGTAGTACGCATCCGCGTAGGTGAGCGTCAGCGCTTCCCGATAGATCAGGCGGTGCAGGTTCGCGAGGCCGGCCTGCGCGGTATCCAGCGTGTTGCCGGCCACCGAGGTCCAGTACGCGGCCTGGCGGTCGAGCAGCGACGCGACTTGCGGCTCGCCGGCGCTCACATGCTCGTTCAGGCGCAGGTAGTGGAAGTTCAGCCGGTCGTTGAGCATCGTCGCGCTCACCGCGATGCCGATCGCACCGCCGAGGTTGCGCATCAGGTTGAACAGGCCGCTCGCCGATTTCAGTCGCGACTGCGGCAGCGAGCCCAACGCCATCGTCACGATCGGCGGCACGCTGAACTGCTGGCCGATGCCGCGCAGCGCCTGCGGCAGCAGCAGTTCCCGCCAGCCCCAGTCGTGCGTGATCGGCGTGTACAGGTAGCAGCCGAGGCCGAAGCAGATCAGCCCGAACACGAGCAGCGCGCGCATGCTGAAGTAGCGCGCGGCGAATGCATACGCGCAGAGCGCGAGCAGCTGGAACGCGCCGACCGACAGCAGCGCGATGCCGATCTGCAGCGAACTGAACGCCCGCACCTGCGCGAGAAACAGCGGCGTCAGGAACACGGTGACGAAGATCCCGATACCGGTCACGAACGACAGCAGGCTGCCGATCCCGAAGTTGCGCACGGCGAGCGCGCGCAGGTCGACGATCGGGTCTTCCGCGGTCAGGGCGTGCACGATGAACAGGAAGCCGCAGATGGCGGAGATCCACGCGCAGAACACGATCACGTGATCGCCGAACCAGTTCTTGCGCGGGCCTTCCTCGAGCACGTATTCGAGGCAGCCGAGGAAGCCCGACATCAGCACGATGCCGAGATAGTCGCCGCGCTTGACGAGGCTCAGGTCCGGTGCGTCGATGTGCACGTAGCGCGGCACGAGCGCGGCCACCGCGATGCCCGGCACGAGGTTCAGGTAGAACAGCCAGTGCCACGACCATTGATCGGTGATCCAGCCGCCGATCACCGGCCCGATCGCCGGCGCGAGCGATGCGAGCGCGCCGATCGTCGTCGACGCGATCAGCCGCTGCTTGCCCGGGAACAGCACGAACGCGGTCGTGAACACGGTCGGGATCATCGCGGCGCCGAGCGCACCCTGCATCCCGCGGAACAGGATCATCGAGTTGATGTCCCACGCGAGCCCGCACAGCATGCTCGTGATCGTGAAGCCGACCGCCGACGCGGTGAACAGCCAGCGCGTCGACATCACCTTCGACAGCCAGCCCGACATCGGGATCACGATGATCTCGGCGATCAGGTAGGCCGTCTGCACCCACGACAGCTCGTCCTGGCTCGCGGAGAGCCCGCCGCCGATGTCGCGCAGCGACGACGCGACGATCTGGATGTCGAGCGTCGCCATGAAGAAGCCGACGCACATCAGCGCGAACGCGAAGACGCGCTGCCTGGTCGGTTGCGACGCGGGGTCGCCGGAAATCGCGGTGGTCATCGCAGGCTCCCGTTCAGTTCGCGTGGTCGGTATGCACGGTCACGACCGCGGAGAGACCGGGGCGCAGCACGTGCTCGATGCCCGGCTGCGGATCGAGATGCACGCGCACCGGCACGCGCTGGACGATCTTCGTGAAGTTGCCGGTCGCGTTCTCGGGCGGCAGCACGCTGAAGGTCGCGCCGGTCGCGGGCGCCAGGCTGTCGACGCGGCCGTGGAGGCGCGTGCTCGACGCATCGAGCGTGACGTCGACGCGATCGCCTGAGTGCATCTTGCGCAGCTGGTCTTCCTTGAAGTTCGCGTCGATCCACAGCCCGGCCGCGGGCACGACCGTCAGCAGCGGCACGCCGACGTTCGCGAGCATCCCGACGCGGCCCGTGCGGTTGCCGACGTAACCGTCGACCGGCGAGCGGATCGTCGTGTACTCGACGTTCAGCGCCGCGACGCGTTGCGCGGCGAGCGCCGTGTTCACGCGGGCCCGCGCATCGGCGAGCTGCGCGCCGAGCACGTCGAGCTGCCGCTTCGACGCGAGCAGCGCGGCGTCGCTGCGTGCGACGGCCGCATCCGCCTTCGAGTAATCGGCGTCCGCGCGCTCGACGATCTGGTTCGATACCGCATCGGATTTCACGAGCTCGCGGTAGCGCACGCGATCGGACGACGCGCGCGTGAGCTCGGCCGACGACGCATTCCGGTCCGCCGCATGCTGGCCGATCACCGCGTATTGAAGTTGCTGCTTCGCTTCGAGTTCGGCCACCGCGGAGCGCGCGCTGTCGACTTCCGCGCTCGCCTGCGCGAGCTTCGCATCGTAGTCGCGCGCATCGAGCTGCACGAGCACGTCGCCGGCCTTCACGCGCTGGTTGTCGGTCACGAGGATCTTGTCGACGAAACCGTTCACCTTCGGTGCGAGCACCGTCACGTCGCCGCCGACATACGCATCGTCGGTGCTCTCCTGGAAACGCAGCACGAACAGCCAGTCGAGCGCCGCGGCCGCGACCGCGACGACGACGGCGGCCACCGCGATCCGCATCCACGGCACGCGGCGCTGCTTTGCCGGCCGGTCGGTTGTGGCTGCCTCGCGGGAGGCAGCGGCTTGGGTCGTTTCCATCGATTCACCTATGTATATGCACTTATTGAAACGACCGACGACGCGTCGCCGATCGGGGAAGTTAGCGTTCCGGCAGGTTGTGCGTGATCCGGAACAATTCGTCTCTGAGGCGGGCCGCCTGCGCCGGTCCGAACCGCTGCTCGAACGCTTCCTGCGCGGCGAGCCAGTGCACATGCGCGTCGGCGATCTTCGTTTCGCCGTGCGCGGTCAGCACGAACGTCTGGCGCCGGCAACGCGGCTCGAGCCGGCCCGTGACCAGCGCCGCGCCGACCAGCGGCTTCAGCGCGCGCAACAGCGCGGTGCGCTCGATCACCAGCACGGCCGACAGCGTCGCCATCGTCAGGCCCGGACGCTCCCGCAGCAGCGCGAGAATGCTGTACTGCGACGGCGTGACGCCCGCCCGCGACAGGTAGCGCTCGTAGAACTGCGAGATTCGCCGGGCGGCTTGCCGGACCGCGAAACAATCGTCATCGATAAGCGTGGACTTGTGCATGTGCACATATTAGGTGCCCACGCGATGCGAAGCGAGCGGCGAGACAGGATCAGATTGGTGCCGTGGCTGTACCAATCGGCGGTGGAAAGGTGCGTTTGCGCGCCGGATCAGGCCGCGGCCGGAACAATCGAGCCTTCGCGGTCGTAGTACGCGGCCGTGTAGTCGATGAACGCCTTGACCTTCGCGGGCAGCAGCGCGCGGTTCGCGTAGGCGAGCTTGATTTCCACGAACGCGTCGACGAGATCGGCGCCTTCGAGCAACTGCACGAGCGCGCCCGACGCGAGTTCGGCTTCGACGAGCGCTCTCGGCACCACGCCGATGCCGAAGTCGTGCATCACCATTTCGCGGTTGAAGACGGGGCTGTTCGACGAGACGTCGAAGCTCAACGGCACGGTCAGCGTGTCGCCGTCGACGCGGAACGACAGCGCGGGCCGGCGCAGCGACGGCGACATCGGCACGAACATGTGGCCGGCGAGCTCGGCCGGCGTTTCGGGACGCGGATGCGCGCGCAGGTAGGCGGGCGTCGCGACGATCACCACCGGAATGCGTTCGATCAGCCGCACGACGGTCGTCTCGCTCGTCAGCATGTACGGCACGACGATGCCGATGTCATAGCCTTCGCCGACGAGGTCGACCGGGCGCTCGGTCAGCGTGACGTCGAGCCGCACCTTCGGATGCGCGGCCTTGAAACCGGCGATCAGCGGCACGAGCCGGTTCAGCGCGGCCGTCGTGTGCGCGACGAGCCGCAGCAGTCCCTCGGGCTCGCGCGTGTACGACTGCGCCTGCGCTTCCAGCGAGTCGAGCTCGTCGAGCACCGCCGCGCATCGCTCGTAGATGCGCTCGGCGGTTTCGGTCAGCGAGACCTGGCGCGTGGTCCGGTGCAGCAGGCGGCTGCCGAAGCGCGCTTCCAGATCCGCGACCGCCCGCGACACGACCGGCCGCGCGAGGCCGTGCATGTCGGCCGCGCGCGTGAAGCTGCGCATTTCGACCACCGACCGGAAGATCCGCAGCTTGTCGATGTAGTCCATGTCCGTCTCCTCGAAGCGATGGCGCGGCGCCGGATGCGCGCGGCCGGCGCCGGCCCTTGTTACGGCCGAGTGTACATTGACTTTATGCATATGCACATTTAAATTGCCGGTCATGAACGACATCCAGATGGCCCAGGCCTGCAATTGCCTCGCGCTGCGTCAGGCGGCGCGCTTCGTCACGCAACTCTACGAGCGGCATCTGGCCCCGGTCGGCGTCACGGCCGCGCAGTTCTCGATCATGGCGAACCTGTCGCGCCGGCCCGGCCTGTTGATGAGCGAACTCGCCGATCGGCTGGTGATGGACCGCACGACGCTGTTGCGTGCGCTGAAGCCGCTGCAGCGCGACGGCTTCGTCGCCGCGGCCGCGGCCGAGCACGACGCCCGCGCGCATGCGCTCAGCCTGACGAAGCTCGGCGAGCGCACCTACGCGCAGGCGAAGGTCGCGTGGCAAGCCGCGCAGGACGAGTTCGAGACGCAATTCGGCCAGGGCCGCGCCCAGGCGTTGCGCGACGAGTTGTTCAGCCTGACGGCACAGCGCTAGGCGCGACGCGCGGTAGTATGACAAAAGCGATCCGGATCCACCGGACGAGACACGAGGAGCCCCCATGTTGCAGTTGAGCGAACGCGACGACGCGATGTTGCGCGGCGCATTCGGCGACGGCGTCGCGCGCGCGATGCGGATCGTCGCGCGCACGGCCGAGGTCATGTCGGCGCCGCACCTGATCGACATCACGTCCGCGCATATCGACGGCTGTCTTTACCACGGCCGGACCAGCCTCGACTTCGTCGAGTATTTCGTCGACACCGGCGCGCGGGTCGCGGTGCCGACCACTTTGAACGTCGGGTCGCTCGACCTGATCCATCCCGAGCTGTATCACGGCGACCGCGCGATCCAGCGCGACGCGCAGCGCCTGATGGATGCGCATCTGCAGCTCGGCTGCGAATCGAGCTTCACGTGTGCGCCGTATCAGCTGAAGAATCGTCCGCGCCTGGGCGAGCAGATCGCGTGGGCGGAATCCAATGCGATCGTGTTCGCCAATTCGGTGCTCGGTGCGCGCACCAGCCGCTACGGCGACTTTCTCGACCTGGCCGCCGCGATCACCGGGCGCGCGCCGTATGCGGGGCTGCACGTCGAAGCGAATCGCGCGGCGCGGATCGTGTTCAACGCGCCGGACTTCGGCAAGCGGCCCTCGCGCGACATCTATTTCGCGGCGCTTGGGCTTCTGATCGGCCGGATCGCCGGCGCGACCGTGCCGGCGATCGTCGGGCTGCCCGCGGACACCACCGAAGACGAACTCAAGGCGCTCGGCGCGGCTGCCGCATCCAGCGGGGCGGTTGCGCTGTTCCATGCGGTGGGCGTCACGCCCGAGGCGCCGACGCTCGACGCCGCGTTGCACGGGCGGGCGGCGCAGCGCACGGTCGATGTCGCGATGGCCGATCTCGACGAGATCCGCCGCACGCTGAACCACGGCGCGGCCGGCGATGCGCTCGTCGCGGTCGCGCTCGGCACGCCGCACTTCTCGCTGGCCGAGTTCCGCACGCTCGACGCGCTGCTCGATCAGTTCGACGGCCGGCCGAAGTGCGATTTCTACGTGAACACGAGCCGCTTCATCCTGTGGGAGCTGGGCGAGCTCGGGCTCGCCGGCAAGTTCGACGCGCGCGGCATCCAGATCGTCGTCGATACCTGCACGTACATCACGCCGGTCATGAAACAGCTGTCGGGTCTGGTGATGACCAACTCGGGGAAGTGGGCGTCGTATGCGCCCGCGAACATCGGCGTCACGGTGGCGTACGGCAGCATGCGCGAATGCGTGCGTTCCGCGTTCGAAGGAAAGGTGCGATTCGATGACTGATGCAACGAGCGGGAAACTGACGGGCGACACGCTCGTGCCGGGCAGCGCATGCGCGAAGACGATCGTGCTCGACAAGCCGCTCAGCTTCTGGGGCGGCTACGACTCGGGGGCGGGGCGGATCGTCGATCGCGGGCATCCGCAGGCGGGCGCGAGCCTCGCCGGCCGGATCATGGTGATGCCGCACGCGAAAGGCTCGAGTTCGAGCAGCAGCGTGCTCGCGGAAGCGGTGCGCAACGGCACGGGGCCGGTCGGGATCGTGCTGAAGGAGCGCGACCTGATCATCTCGATCGGCGCGATCGTCGCCGCCGAGCTGTATGCGATCGCGGTGCCGGTGGTGTGCGTGACGGACGACGTGTACGACGCGATCGTCGCCGCGAACGGCGAGGTGCGGATCGAGGCGGGTGAGGGCGACGGCGGTGCGTGGATCTTCGTCGACGGTTGACGGGCAGCGCCTAGTTCCGTTTCACGTCGGCGATGCGGGGCGATACGGGCGACGGAGCGTGAGCGCGTGCTTGCTTTTGCGACCGCAACCGATGCGTCGAGCGCCGTTCCATTGACTTGGACGATACGCGTGCGCGGTGACCTTCGGGTGCCGGTGCATGCGCGCGTGCCAACCCCGCGACCGGGACGTTGCGTCTGCCCGGCGCCGGCGCGCGCTTTCCGGCTTACTCGCTCGCCGGGTCGCCGGCCGCTTCCCGATACGCACTCGGCGTCTGCCCGGCCCAGCGCCGGAATGCGCGCGTGAAATTCGCCGGGTCGGTGAACTGCAGCCGCTCGGCGATCGTCTTCAGGTCGAGGTCCGACGCGCAGAGCAATTGCTTCGCATCGCGAAACCGCGCTTCGTCGAGCAGTTGCCGATAGCTCGACCCGGCGTCCTCGAGCCGGCGCCGCAACGTGCGCGTCGATACCAGCAGCGCGTCGGCGAGCGCCTCCGGGCTCGAATAGTCGCCGGCCGTTCGCGCCAGTTCCGCGCGCACGCGCTCGACGAGATCGCCTTCCTCCTGGCGTACCTGCGCATACTCGCGCTCGACCTGCACCAGCGCCTGCCGGTGCGCGACTTCGTCGGCGAGCGGCAGCGGCCAGTCGAGCACGTCGTGCGCGATCCACAGCGCGTTCGCCGCGCAGCCGAATTCGACCGGCGGCAACTGGTCGCGATAACGCGCGAAATAACCGGGCTCGGGCCACGTGAAGCGCAGCACGATCGGCGGCGACACGCGTCCGGACCACTGCGAGATGTTCTGCGCGAGCCCCGTCAGCACGAACTCGAACATCACGTGATGCTGCAGCACGGGGCTCGCCTGCACGCCGTGCAGTTCGAGCGTCGCGCCGTGCGCGTCCTCCGCGTAGGTCAGCCGATATTGGCGGTTGCGCATCCGGAAGTAGCGCTGCGTGACGACCAGCGCTTCCCGGATGTCCCGCGCGGTCAACGTCGCATAGCCGAGGAAGCCGTGCACGGTCGGCTTCAGCAGCAGCCCGAACGCGAGCCCGATGCCCGGATCGCCGCCGATCTCGATCGCGTTGAGCACGAGCCGGCCCCATTGCGACGGCGCGACGCGCGCGTCCGGTTCGGCCAACACTGCATCGCGCAGCCCGGTGCCCGCGCGCACCGCGGCCAGGTCGACGCCGCGTGCGGCCAGCGCCTGCAGCAGCAGGCGCGTATAGGCGACCGGAATCGTCGGCCGGCGTAGCCCGAGGTGATCCTTGCGAGACGGGGAGGTCATGTCGATTTGGCCGGAAATGACAAGCATTATGGCTGTTTGCCCCCTCACGTTCAAGGCGGCGCGCGGCCTACGATGACACGCATCGCTTACCGGCAGGATCATCATGACGACTTCGTTTCCCCATCTGCTCGCGCCGCTCGACCTCGGCTTCACCACGCTGAAGAATCGCGTGCTGATGGGGTCGATGCATACGGGCCTCGAGGACAGCCGCAAGACGCTGCCGCGGCTCGCCGACTATTTCGCCGAACGCGCGCGCGGCGGCGTCGGCCTGATCGTGACCGGCGGCTTCGCGCCGAACGTGGCCGGCTGGACCAAGCCGTTCGGCGGCACGCTGATGACGTCGGCCGGCGCGCGGCGCCATCGCGTGATCACCGACGCCGTGCATGCGGACGACGGCAAGATCGCGCTGCAGATCCTGCATACCGGCCGCTACGGCTACCACCCGTTCGCGGTCGCGCCGTCGAAGATCAAGTCGCCGATTTCGCCGTTCGCGCCGCGCGAACTCAGCGCAAGCGGCGTGGAGCGGCAGATTCGAGCATTCGTCCGCTGCGCGCAGCTCGCGCGCGAGGCCGGTTACGACGGCGTCGAGATCATGGGCTCCGAGGGCTACCTGATCAACCAGTTCATCTCGATGCATACGAACAAGCGCACCGACCAGTGGGGCGGTTCGTACGAGAACCGGATCCGCCTGCCGATCGAGATCATCGAGCGCACGCGCGAAGCGGTCGGGCGCGACTTCATCCTGATCTACCGGCTGTCGATGCTCGACCTGATTCCCGACGGCAGCGACTGGAGCGAGACCGTGCAGCTCGCGAAGGCCGTCGAGCGCGCGGGCGCGACCATCATCAACACCGGGATCGGCTGGCACGAGGCACGCGTGCCGACGATCGCGACGTCGGTGCCGCGCGGCGCGTTCGCGTGGGTGACGAAGAAGATGAAGGGCGAGGTCGGCATTCCGCTCGTGACGACCAACCGGATCAACCGGCCGGAAGTGGCCGAGCAGATTCTCGCGGACGGGTGCGCGGACATGGTGTCGATGGCGCGCCCGCTGCTCGCGGATGCCGAGTTCGTCGTCAAGGCCGCGCAGGGCCGCGCCGACGAGATCAATACCTGCATCGGCTGCAACCAGGCGTGTCTCGACCACGCGTTCAGGAACAAGATCGCGTCGTGCCTGCTGAACCCGCGCGCCTGCCACGAGACCGAGCTGATCTATACGCGCGTGCAGCAGCCGAAGCGCATCGCGGTGGTGGGCGCCGGGCCGGCCGGGCTTGCATGCTCGACCGTGCTCGCGCAGCGCGGCCACCACGTCGACCTGTTCGACGCGGCGCCGGAGATCGGCGGCCAGTTCAACATGGCGAAGCGGATTCCGGGCAAGGAGGAGTTCGACGAAGCGCTGCGTTATTTCGGCCGGCAGGTCGAGCTGACCGGCGTGAACCTGCACCTGAACCGCCGCGTCGATGCGAGCGAACTGATCGCGGGCGGCTACGACGAGATCGTGCTCGCGACCGGCGTGGCGCCGCGCGACCCGAAGATTCCCGGCCAGGACGGGCCGAACGTGCTCAGCTATATCGACGTGCTCGCCGGCAGGCAGCCCGTCGGCCGGCGTGTCGCGGTGGTCGGCGCGGGCGGCATCGGCTTCGATGTCGCCGAATATCTGGTGCAGGACGGCGAGTCGCCGACGCTCGATCTGGAAGAGTGGAAAGCGGAGTGGGGCGTGACCGATCCGGCCGCGACGCGCGGCGGCGTGACGCGCGCGCAGGTCGCGGCGCCCGCTCGCGAAGTGACGCTGCTGCAGCGCAAGGCCGCGCCGCTCGGCAAGGGGCTCGGCAAGACGACCGGCTGGATTCACCGCGCGACGCTGAAGATGAAGCAGGTGAAGATGATCGGCGGCGTGAACTACGAACTGATCGATGCGCGCGGGCTGCACGTGTCGTACGGCGAGCAGCGCACCGATCACGAACTGATCGAAGCCGACACGATCGTGTTGTGCACGGGGCAGGAGCCGCAGCGCGCGCTGTTCGCGCCGCTGCAGGCGGCCGGACGCTCCGTGCATCTGATCGGCGGCGCGGAACTGGCGGCCGAGCTCGATGCGAAGCGTGCGATCGATCAGGGCGCGCGGCTCGCGGCGCGGCTGTGACGGTACGGCCGCGAGGCGCCGCCGTCACTCCATCTCGACGCGTTGTGTCTCGCGCTCTTCCGCTTCCAGCATCGCCTTGACGATCAGATAGACGGCGGGCAGATCGTCGTCGTCGCGCTTCCAGTCGACGGCTTCCTCGACGTCCGCGGCGACCATCCGGCTGTCGCGCAGCCGGATGAAGGCGTCGACGACCATCGGATCGTTACGGTTCAGGAAGCCGGTGTTCGAGAACGCCAGCTCCTCGACATTCAGCAGTGCCTGCCAGCTCATCGTGCGGACGGCGGCCGGATGGCTGCGGCGCCGCAAGCCGAGCGCCCGCTGTGCGGGGCCGCCGACGACACGCTGAAGATCGACGACCGCTTGCCGCGCGGCACGCTCGAAGTGGACGGGGTTGAAGCCGGGTTGCTCGGGATCGAATGCGGATGACTGGAACATGGTCGCCTCACAAAAGTCCGTCCGTCATGGGTGACGGAATTCGGGTCAAATGGTACAAAAGCACTGTAAATATATACAGTGTTCGAGGCGGTTTCAAGTGCTGAATGATTGTGTTCGTGCGGCGACCGGCTTCGGGCGGGCGGATTCGGGCGAGCGGCGAGGGCGGTCGGCGAAGGCGGCCGACGCATGAAGCCGCATTAGTAAGAAGCCCGCTTCTGCTCCGTGCTCTTCGCTGCATCGCGCTGCGCACGTCGTGTCTCGGAACCTCGCGGTGGCCTCACTGCGCCGACCGCCCGTCTGGCGAGCTACACCGACGCGGCAATCGTCTCCCGCAGCCATCGATGCGCCGGATCGCGATGCACGCGTTCGTGCCACAGCATCGACATCTCGTAGCCGGGCACCTCGACCGGCGCCTCCACGACGCGCAATGCGGGCGTATTGCGCACCAGCCGCTCGGGCAGCATCGCGACGAGGTCCGTGCCGGCGACGGCCGTCATCACGAACAGGAAATGCGGCACCGACAGCACCACGCGCCGCGTGGCGCCGGCTTTGGCGAGCGCTTCGTCGGTCACGCCGAAGAAGCCGCCGCCGTCGGGCGACACGATCACGTGTTCCAGCGCGCCGAACTGCGCGAGCGTCGGGCGGCGCTTCAGTTTCGGATGACCGGCGCGGCCGACCAGCACGTAACGCTCGACGAACAGCGGCAGGCGACGCATCCCTTCCGGCGAACCTTCGGTCGTATGGAAGGCCAGGTCGATACCGTTTCGCTCGGCGTCCTGCTCGATGCGCGGCGGCACGAGTTCGACGACGGCGAGGCGCGTCGCGGGCGCGGCCGAGCGCAGCGTGTTCAGCGCGGGTAGCACGATCGTCGATTCGCCGTAGTCGGTTGCGGCCACGCGCCACGTGTTCGTCGCGGTTGCCGGATCGAACGGCGTGGCCGTCAGCACCGCGCGTTCGACTGCTTCGAGCGCATCTCGCAGCGGCTCGCGCAGCGTTTCCGCGCGCGCGGTCGGCCGCATCCCGCGCGGCCCCGGCAGCAACAGCGGATCGCCGAACAGGTCGCGCAGTTTCTGCAGCTGCACGCTGACCGACGGCTGCGACATGTTCAGTTTCTCGGCCGCCCGCGTGACGTTGTGCTCGGCGAGCAGCACGTCGAGCGTGACCAGCAGGTTCAGATCCAGTCGTCTGAGATTGTTCACGGCTATACCTGGAATATCGGGAATTCATTTCCAATATACCGATGGCGGCAGCATCCTGCAGTCATTCCATCAACGGAGCAGTGAACATGAACGTGCTGATCGTCTACGCCCATCCCGAACCGCGCTCGCTGAACGGTGCGTTGCGGGATTTCGCGGTCGAGCATCTCGAAGCGGCAGGCCATGCCGTGCAGGTGACCGATCTGTATGCGATGAACTGGAAGGCCGTGTTCGACGCGGATGACGTGACCGACCGTGCGCCCGATGCGCGCTTCGATCCCGCACGCGATTCGAAGCGCGCGTTCGAGACGGGCACGCAGCGCGACGACATCGCGCGCGAGCAGGACAAGCTGAAGTGGGCCGACGCGGTGATCCTGCAGTTTCCGCTGTGGTGGTTCTCGATGCCGGCGATCATGAAGGGCTGGGTCGAGCGCGTGTATGCGTACGGCTTCGCGTACGGCGTCGGCGAGCATTCCGACCTGCACTGGGGCGACCGTTACGGCGAAGGTTCGCTGGCCGGCAAACGGGCGATGGTGATCGTCACGACGGGCGGCTGGGAGTCGCATTACAGCGCGCGCGGCATCAACGGGCCGATCGACGACGTGCTGTTCCCGATCCAGCACGGGATTCTGTATTACCCGGGGTTCGACGTGCTGCCGCCGTTCGTGATTTACCAGACGCACCGGATGGACGACGGGCGCTTCGACGAAACGCGTGCGGCGCTCGGCAAGCGTCTCGACGAACTGTGGAGTGCGCAGCCGATTCCGTTCCGGCGACAGAACGCGGGCGACTACGACATTCCGGCGCTGACGCTGAAGGCGGAAATCGCGCCGGGGACGGTCGGGTTCGCGGCGCATCTGGCGAGCGAGCGGTGATCGTCACTGCATCGTCGTGACGCGGGGCGCCACCTGAACCCGGCGGCTGTGCAAAACGTCACGGGCGGCCGGCGAGAAAATCGCCGGCCGCCCGGGGCGTGCTTCGCGCGGCCGTTCGATAACGCCGCGCTTCACATTCACTGCTTACCGATCATCCTCCCGCACCGAAGAAGGATGCCGGCACAGCGCCCGCACTTCCATCTCCATATACGGAAACAACGGCAGCTGACTCAACAGGTCGTGCAGCTGCTGCACGCTCTCGACGTCGAAAATACTGACGTTCGCATACTTCCCCGCGATCCGCCACAGATGCCGCCAGACGCCTTCGTTCATCAGCCGCTGGCACATCGCCTTCTCTTCGGCCTTCAGCGTGGCCGCCTTGACCGGATCCATGTCCGCCGGCAGGCGGACGGTCATTTCCACATGAAACAGCATCCTGCGCTCCTTGCGTTGTCGATTCGCCGAACGGGACGGCCGCTCAGGCCTGCGCCCGCACCCGTTCGACTTCGCTCGCCGGCACGTCCTGCTTGTCCTTGAGCAGCGAGAAATCGAAGTCGATCAGCGCGAACTGCCCGTCGACGCCATACGGCTTGCCTTCCGTGCCCTCGGCCTGCCTGATCTTCGGGATCAGCCCTTCGCGGGTCGCGAATGCGAAGTCGTCCCAGATATGCGGATCGCCTTCGATGTTGATCTGCGTCGTCAGCTTACGATATCCGTCCGCGGAAACGAAGAAGTGGATGTGCGCCGGACGATGGCCGTGGCGGCCGAGCTGGTCGAGCAGTTGCTCGGTCTTGCTGCCCGGCGGCACGCTGTAGCCGACCGGCAGCACGCTGCGGAAGCTGTAGCGGCCCTCGGCATCGGTGCGGATCGAGCGGCGCAGGTTGAACGCCGGCTGCGACTGATCGAAGTACGAGTAGTTGCCCAGATGGTTCGCGTGCCATACCTCGACGAGCGCATTCGCGATCGGCGTGCCGTCCTGACCGAGCACCTGGCCGCGCATGATCAGCGTCTGGCCCGGATCGGTGCCGTCGTCGAGACGCGCATGGCCGACCGATTCCGGTGCGCCCGCGACATACAGCGGCCCTTCGATCGTGCGCGGCGTGCCGCCGTGGAAGCCGGCCTTCTCCTCGGCCTCGTCCATCCGCACGTCGAGGAAGCGCTCGAGGCCGAGGCCCGCGGCGATCAGCCCGAATTCACGGCCGGCTTCGTTCAGGTAGTTGAGCGCGGTCCAGAACTCGCTCGGCTGCACGTCGAAATCCTCGATCGTGTAGCAGAGGTCCTTCACGATCCGGTTGACGATCGCGCGCACGCGCGGATTGCCGGGCTTTTCCGCGGCGTCGTCGAAGGTCTTCAGCAGGGCGTCGATGGCTTGCTTGTTCATCTGTGTCTCCGGTTTCGGTTGTCGTGTCGTGCGGGATCAGCGGGCGTCGCGTCGCATCCGTTCGATGCGGGCCCAGTCGAAGGTGATGCCGAGGCCGGGCGCGGCCGGCAGGTGCAGCTTGAAATCCTGGTAGCGCAGCGGCTCGACGAGGATTTCCTCGGTGAGCAGCAGCGGGCCGAACAGCTCGGTGCCCCACTTCAGCGAGCCGAACGTGCTGAACAGCTGCGCGGACGCCATCGTGCCGGCCGCGCCTTCGAGCATCGTGCCGCCGTACAGGTCGATGCCGGCCGCCGACGCGATCGATGCGACGCTCGCCGCGCCGAGCAGGCCGCCCGACTGCGCGATCTTCACCGCGAACACGTCGGCCGCGCGGTCCTGCGCGAGCGCGAACGCATCGACGGGACCGTGCAGCGCCTCGTCGGCCATGATCGGAATGTGCGCGAGCTGCGTGAGGCGTTTCAGCCCCGCGCGATTGGTTGCGGCGATCGGCTGCTCGACGAGGCTCACGCCGGCGTCCGCGAGTCGCGCGCCGGCGCGGATCGCGTCGGTTTCGGTCCAGGCCTGGTTCACGTCGACGCGCACGTCGCCGCGCTCGCCGAGCGCGCGCTTGATCGCGATCACGTGCGCGACGTCGTCGTCGACCGCGTTCGAGCCGATCTTCAGCTTGAATGCGCGATGGCGGCGTGCGTCGAGCATCGCCTCGGCTTCCGCGATGTCGCGCTGCGTGTCGCCGCTCGCGAGCGTCCACGCGACGTCGACCGCGTCGGTCGTGCGGCCGCCGAACAACTCGGACAGCGGCACGCCGAGGCGGCGCGCCTGCGCATCGAACAGCGCGGTTTCGAGCGCGCACTTCGCGAACCGGTTGCCCTGGAACAGCTTGCGCGCACGCGCCATCGCAGCGCCCGGACGCGTCGCGTCCATGCCTTGCAGCAGCGGCGCGAAGTAGGTGTCGATGTTGACCTTGATGCTCTCGGGGCTCTCCTCGCCATACGCGAGCCCGCCGATCGTGGTCGCCTCGCCGACGCCTTCGATACCGTCCGTGCATCGAACGCGAACCAGCACGAGGGTCTGGCAATTCATCGTGGCGACCGACAGTTTGTGGGGTCGAATCGTCGGCACGTCGACGAGCAGCGTGTCGATGCGTTCGATGGTGGCGGCAGTTGCTATCATGCGATTCCTCCTGTTGGTGCACATGGTAGGAATTCCCGCCCGGCGTCGTCCAACACTCTTTCCGACTACTTCCATACCTTTGAGGCATGAAATGGAATTGCGCCAGCTCCGCTACTTCATCGCCGTCGCGGAGGAAATGAACATCACGCGGGCCGCGGAGCGGCTGCACATGACGCAGCCGCCGCTGAGCCGCCAGCTCCAGGCGATCGAGGACGAGGTCGGGCTGCCGCTGTTCGAGCGCGGCGCGCGGCCGCTGAAACTGACCGACGCGGGCCGCGTGTTCTATGCGCAGGCGACGCGGGTCGTCGAACAGGCCGACGAGCTCGGCCCGCTGACGCGGCGGCTCGCGCAATTGTCGGAGCGGATCGTGATCGGCTTCGTGCCGTCGACGCTCTATGGCGCGCTGCCGGACGTGATCCGCGCGTTTCGCGAGGCGCAGCCGGACGTCGAGCTGTCGTTGATCGAAATGTTCACGCTCGAGCAACTCGGCGCGCTGAAAGGCGGGCGGATCGACGTCGGGTTCGGCCGCCTGCGCTTCGACGACGACCAGCTCGTGCGCGAGGCGCTGATTGAGGAAAAGCTGATCGCGGCGCTGCCGGTCGGGCATCCGCTCGCCGATCCGGACCGGCCGCTGACGCTCGCGGACATCGCGAACGAGACGCTGATCGTCTATCCGAGCACGCCGCGGCCGAGCTTCGCGGACCAGCAGTTGTCCGCGCTGCGCGACGGCGCGCTCGTGCCCGCGGCCGTGCACGAGGTGCGCGAACTGCAGACGGCGCTTGGCCTCGTCGCCGCGCAGGTGGGCGTGTCGCTGGTGCCGGAAAGCGTGGAAGGCGTGCGCGTGAAGGGCGTCGTCTACCGGCGGCTGCCGGAACCCACGGCGACGTCGCCGATCATCATGAGCCGCCGGCTGCACGGCGAAAGCGCCGCGACGACCGCGTTCTGCGCGATCGCGCGGGCGATGATCGCGCCGGCGGCGTAGGGCCGGTCGTTTCCGTATCGATTGCAACTAACGGTCAATTTCGCCACGCTACGCCGAATTCGGAGAGCGCATCGCGATGCGATGTCATTTGCCGTAGATGCAGGCGCGCAGCGAGGCGATCAGGTCGGAAGGCCGGCAGGCGGGAAGGCGGCAAGGCGGCAAGGCGGCGAGGCGGCGAGGCGGCGAGGCGGCGAGGCGGCGAGGCGGCAAGGCGGTAAGGCGCAAGCAGCAAGGCAACCGACCCCGACAAGCCCCGCACCCGCCTACCGCTTCCCGTCGAGCGTCTCCGACGGCGATTCGCCGAACTTCTCCCGGTACGCGATCGCGAACCGCCCGAGGTGCGTGAATCCGCAATCGAGTGCGATATCGGCGATCCGTCGCTCGGACGCCGATCCGCGCAGCAACTCCCGCGCATGCTCGAGCCGCGTCGCGCGCAGGTATTGCATCGGGCTCATCCCGCGGAACTGCAGGAAGGCGTCGCGCAGCGTCCGCTCCGGCACGTTGGCGGCCTGGACGATATCGGCGAGCTGCAGCGGCTGCGCGTAGTGCGCGTTCACGAACTCCTGCGCGCGCCGCACGAAGCCCGGCGCGGGATCGAGGCGCGCGCTCGGTACCGACGGCGGGTGGCCTTCGATCAGCAGATCGATCAGCAGGTGTTCGAGCTGCGACGCGACGCGCGGGTTGGCATTCGCGCGTTCGAGCAGTTCGGGCGAGCGGGCGACGAGCATCAGCTGCTGGCGCCATGCGGCGAGCGCGGCATCGCTGATGTGCAGCACGGGGTCGAGCATCGCGCGCGGATCGCCGGTCAGCGAGCCAACGGTCGCGGCATCGATGCGCAGCACGAACTGCTCGCAGTCGGCGGAGAGCACCGCGTCGAAGCGCTCGCCGGGCGCGCACAGCACGCCCGTCTGCCCGTCGACGCCGAGCCGGCGGCCCATCGCTTGGACTTCCGCCTGCCCGGACAGGCAGAACATCAGCAGGTAATAGCCGTCGACGGCGTCGACCTGCACGCGCATCGCATCGCCGAACGCGATGGTGCCGATCCCGAGCCCGCCGAGCCGGACGAAATCCATATGCGATGCGCCTTGCACGCGCCCGCTCGGCAGCAGCGCGTGCGGCTGCATCACGCGCGAGATCCGCTCGCGGGTCTCGTCGAGATCGCGGGATTCGAACAGCCGGTGCGCGCGCAGCGCAAGCGGCTCGAACGACGTTGGGGACATGGGCATCGGCCTTGGTGTGGACGCGCGCTTCGATCCGACGAATGGGTCGCGATCGTGCGCCGGGTCGCGTGTGTCGCCATGCTAGCGCAGAAATCCGCCGAAAGTGGATATTGCGCCGCCGCAATCGCACTTTCCGGATAGACGCCGAATATTAGCTTTTCAAAAATCGGCTCCATGGAATCAACGAACCGGAACCACAAGGAGTCCGACATGGAGCAGACAGAATCGCCCGTCGTATTCGCCACGCGTGACGACGCGTCCGATGTGCGCTTTCCGCACGAAGACGGCTCACGCGTGCCGTACAAGGTGTTCAGCTCGCGCGCGGTCTACGATCGCGAGCAGGAACGCATCTTCCGCGGGCCGACCTGGAATTTCGTCGCGCTGGAAGCGGAAATCCCGAACGCCGGCGACTTCAAGAGCACGTTCGTCGGCGATACGCCGGTCGTCGTCACGCGCACCGAGGACGGCACGCTGTCCGCGTGGGTGAACCGCTGCGCGCACCGCGGCGCGCAGGTCTGCCGCAAGTCGCGCGGCAACGCGAGCTCGCACACGTGCGTCTACCACCAGTGGAGCTTCGACAACCAGGGCAACCTGCTCGGCGTGCCGTTCCGGCGGGGCCAGAAGGGGATGACCGGGATGCCTGCCGACTTCGACCCGAAGCAGCACGGGCTGCGCAAGCTGCGCGTCGACAGCTATCGCGGGCTCGTGTTCGCGACCTTCAGCGATGACGTGGCGCCGCTGCCCGAATACCTGGGCGAGCAGATGCGTCCGTGGATCGACCGGATCTTCCACAAGCCGATCGAGTATCTCGGCTGCACGCGCCAGTATTCGAAGTCGAACTGGAAGCTGTACATGGAGAACGTGAAGGATCCGTATCACGCGAGCATGCTGCATCTGTTCCATACGACCTTCAACATCTTCCGCGTCGGGATGAAGGCGCGCTCGATTCCCGATGCGAACCACGGGCTGCACAGCATCATCACGGTGACGAAGACGGGCGACGATACGTCGGCCGCATACAAGCAGCAGAACATCCGCTCGTTCGACGAGGGTTTCCATCTCGAAGACGAGTCGATCCTCGATCTCGTGTCGGAATACGACGAGGACTGCACGAACCACATCCAGCCGATCTTCCCGCAGCTCGTGATCCAGCAGATCCACAACACGCTGGTCGCGCGCCAGATCCTGCCGAAGGGGCCGGACAACTTCGAGCTGATCTTCCACTTCTTCGGCTACGCGGACGACACGCCCGAGCTGCGCGCGCTGCGCATCAAGCAGGCGAACCTCGTCGGGCCGGCCGGCTACATCTCGATGGAGGACACGGAGGCGACCGAACTCGTGCAGCGCGGCACGGTGCGCGACGCCGATGCGACGTCGGTGATCGAGATGTCGCGCGGCAATCCGGACCAGCAGGACACGGTGATCACCGAAAGCCTGATCCGCAAGTTCTGGGTCGGTTATCAGAAGCTGATGGGCTATTGAAGCGGGAGCGCGGAACGATGGAAAACCTGACGGAAGACATGAAGACGTGGTTCGAGATTTACATGCTCCAGAACCGCTACATCGGCCACCTCGACAACGACCGGCTCGAACGCTGGCCGGAGATGTTCACCGAGGACTGCACGTACGAGATCGTGCCGAAGGAGAACGCCGATCTCGGGCTGCCGGTCGGGATCGTCCACTGCACGAACCAGCGGATGCTGCGCGACCGCGTGGTGTCGCTGCGGCACGCGAACATCTTCGAAGAGCACACGTACAGGCACATGACGTCGGGCCTCACGATCGTCGCCGAACGCGACGGCGAGATCGACACCGAGAGCAACTACGTGGTCGTGCAGACGCGCAGCAACGGCGAATCGAACGTGTACCAGGCCGGCAAGTACTACGACACGGTCGTGCGCACGCCCGACGGGCTGCGCTACAAGACCAAGCGCGTGATCTACGACACGTCGCGCGTGCAGACGCTGCTCGCCACCCCGATCTGACCGATCCGACAGCCAAGGAAACGACATGACCGAAGCAACGCTCGCCGAATGGCACCCGCTGGGCACATTCGACGAATTCTCCGAAGACGAACCGGCGGCGCGCGTCGCCGGCCAGAAGCCGATCGCGGTGTTCCGGATCGGCGACGAACTGTTCGCGATGCATGACCTCTGTTCGCATGGTCACGCGCGCTTGTCCGAAGGCTATGTGGAAGACGGCTGCGTCGAATGCCCGCTGCACCAGGGGCTGATCGACATTCGCACGGGTGCGCCGAAATGCGCGCCGATCACCGAGCCGGTGCGGACCTATCCGATCCGGATCGTCGACGGGCAGGTGGAAGTCAATGTCGGCTGACCCGTTCGTGATCGTCGGCGCCGGCCACGCCGCGCGGCGCACGGCCGAGGCGCTGCGCGCGCGCGACGCCGACGCACGCATCGTGATGATCGGCGCGGAGCGCGAGCTGCCGTACGATCGGCCCGCGCTGTCGAAGGACGCGCTGCTGACGGACGGCGGCGAGCAGCGCGCGTTCATCCGCGACGCCGCGTGGTACGACGCGCAGCGCATCGAGTTGCGGCTCGGCTCGCGCGTCGACGCGATCGACCGCGCCGCGCAGCGTGTACGGCTCGACGACGACGCGACGGTGCCGTACACGCGGCTCGTGCTCGCGACCGGTTCGCGCGTGCGTGCGTTCGGCGGGCCGGTCGACGAAGGCGTCGTCCCGCATTACGTGCGCACCGTGGCCGACGCGCGTGCGTTGCGTGCGCAGCTCGCGCCGGGGCGTCGCGTGGCGGTGCTCGGCGGCGGCTTCATCGGCCTCGAAGTGGCGGCCGCGGCGCGCCAGCTCGGTTGCGACGTGACGGTGATCGACCCGGCTGCGCGCCTGCTGCAGCGTGCGTTGCCGGAAGTCGTCGGCGCGTATGCGCGGCAACTGCATGACGCGCGCGGCGTGCTTTTCCAGATGGCGACGCTGCCGCGCGCGATTCGCCGCGCCCCGGGCGGCGCCGCGATCGTCGAGACCGATCGCGGCGACGTGCCGGCCGATATCGTGGTAGTCGGGATCGGCGTCGTGCCCAATGTCGAACTCGCGCAGGCGGCCGGCCTCGAGGTCGACAACGGGATCCGTGTCGATGCGGGATGCCGGACGGCCGATCGCGCGATCTTCGCCGCCGGCGAGGTGACGATGCACTTCAATCCGCTGCTCGGTCGTCACGTACGGATCGAGTCGTGGCAGGTCGCGGAAAACCAGCCGGCCGTCGCGGCCGCGAACCTGCTCGGCGCGGACGAAACCTATGCCGAGCTGCCGTGGCTGTGGTCCGATCAGTACGACTGCAACCTGCAGATGCTCGGGCTGTTCGGCAGCGAACGGACGACCGTCGTGCGCGGCGATCCCGCGAGCGGGCCGTTCACGGTGTTCGGGCTGGGCGACGACGGGAAGATCGTCGCGGTGGCCGCGGCGAACCTGGGGCGCGACATCGGCGCGTCGCGTCGGTTGATTGCGGCGGGCGCGGTGCCCGATCCGACGAAGCTAGCCGATCCGGCGGTGAACCTGAAGACGTTTCTCTGAGGCAACGCGCGAACGTGGCCGGGGCGGCCGTGTTCGCGTCGGATCGCTTGAACGCAGCAGGAAACCCGTTCGGGACAACATTCCCGGCGCGCGCGATGCGCACGGGTTTGTCGCGGGCCGGCGATCGGTGCATATTAGCGGCATTGCCGTTGCACCGGTCGCCCATGACGACAGACAAAGCCCTCGAACTGAAACGCAGCAAGTGCCGCGCGCTATGGCTGCTGCTGGCCGCCGTCGCGGTATTCGTCACGACGATCCTGCTGCCGCGCGGCCCGTGGGTCGACGGCTTCAAGGCGGTGGCCGAGGCTGCGATGGTCGGCGCGCTCGCCGACTGGTTCGCGGTCGTCGCGCTGTTCCGCCGCGTGCCGATCCCGTTCGTGTCGCGCCACACCGAAATCATCCCGAAGAACAAGGACAAGATCGCCGACAACCTCGCGGTGTTCGTGCGCGAGAAATTCCTCGGCCCCGACGCGCTCGCCGCGCAGATCCGCCAGCACGATCCCGCGCAGAAGCTCGGCGCATGGCTCGGCGAGCCCGCGAACACCGACGCGCTCGGCGGCTACGTGACGAAGCTGATGAGCTTCGCGCTCGACATGACCGACGACGCGCGGATCCAGTCGTTCGTCCACGACGCGTTCCGTGCGGTGATCGACCGGATCGACCTGTCGCAATCGGCCGGCGCGATCCTCGACACACTGACGAAGGACGGCCGCCACCAGGCGCTGCTCGACGACGCGATCGAACAGGTGGTCGACGTGCTCGACAAGGAGGAGAACCGCGAGGTGATCGCGGGTTTCATCGTCGAATGGCTGAAGACGCAATACCCGAAGATCGAGAAGATCATGCCGACGCAGTGGTTCGGCGAGAACGGCGCGCGCATGCTGGCGAGCGCGGTGAGCCGCGTGCTCGAGGGCGTGGCGGCCGATCCCGAACACGAGCTGCGGCAGCGCTTCGACCGCACGGTCGTGCGGCTGACCGAGCGGCTGAAGCACGACCCGGCGTTCATCGCGAAGGGCGACGAGATCAAGCGCTACATCCGCGACGGTGACGCGTTCAACGACTACGTGCGCGATCTGTGGGACCAGTTGCGCGCATGGCTGAAGGCCGATCTCGCACGGCCCGATTCGACGCTGCACCGGCAGGCCGCGACGCTCGGCGGCTGGCTCGGCGCGCGGCTCGCGGAGAGCCCGGCGCTGCGCGCGTCGCTGAACGAGCACATCGAGAAGGCCGTGCACGAGATGGCGCCGGATTTCGCGGATTTCCTGATGCGTCACATCCGCGACACGGTGCGCAACTGGGATGCGCGCGAGATGTCGCGGCAGATCGAGCTGAACATCGGTAAGGACCTGCAGTACATCCGCATCAACGGTACGCTGGTCGGCGGGCTGATCGGGCTCGGGCTGTATCTGGTGTCGCTGGTGCCGCGCTGGGCGGCGGGGTGGCTGCATTGATGCGGCCCCGAGCGTCGAGCATGTGGCGCGGCATCGTGTGCCGCCGCATCACGCGTGCGCTTTCGCGCCGTGCAGTTGCAGGCCGAGCGCCTTGATCACCTTCAGGATCGTGCCGAAGCTCGGATTGCCGTCGTGCGACAGCGCCTTGTACAGCCCTTCGCGCGACAGGCCCGCGTCGCGCGCGACCTGCGACATGCCGCGCGCGCGGGCGATCACGCCGAGCGCATGCGCGATGAAGGCCGGGTCGTCGCCGGCTTCCTGCAGGCAGGCCTCGAAGTAGTCGGCCATGTCGTCGTCGGTCTTCAGGTGTTCGGCCGAATCCCACGGCCGGGTCTTGATCTTGTCCATCGGTTACTCCAGATCGAGCCGCTCGAGCATCGCATGGGCGGCGCGGATGTCCGCCTGTTGCGTCGACTTGTCGCCGCCGCAGAGCAGGATCACCCATATCGTTCCGCGCCTGACGTAGTAGACGCGATAACCGGGGCCGTGGTCGATACGCATTTCGACGACGGGCGAGCCGGCGGATTTCCAGTCGCCCGGATTGCCCATCGACAGGCGGTCGATGCGGGCCTGGATGCGCCGCCTGGCGACGCGATCCTGCAGGCCGGCAAACCACGCGTCGAAGACATCGGTGGTCCGGATACTGAACGTAGGGGCACTGTAGGGCATGGATCTCGGTATGTCAACCATGGTTCACAGGTTCGATGAATGAAATTGGCTTGCCCCCAACGATAGGGCCGCGCGCGCCGCTTGAGGTCGAATTGGCCATCAGGCCGACCCTTTCGCGCGGCCGGACCCGGCCATTCGGCCGAAGTCGGAATTCCGCGAATCCGTCTACAATCAAAAACGTCCTTGCCGCCCGCGCGTGCTTGCCGCGCGCGGGTGAATCCGTTTGTCCTCCCGCCCAGGGAGGCGCCGTCGTGCGTTGCACACGTTGCTCCGCACGGCGGGCAGTGCCGTGGTTTGTGTCCAGTAGGTAAAGCGTCCGCGTGCCGTAGGCCGGCGCGCGTTCTGAACGTCGCGCGCCCGTAAGCCGGGCAGGCGGCATCAACCGAGAGTCCCCCATGAAAGCATCGGATCTGTTCGTGAAGGCGCTGGAAGCCGAAGGCGTCGAATACGTGTTCGGCATTCCCGGCGAGGAAAACCTCGATCTGCTCGAATCGCTGCGGCGCTCGAAGATCAAGCTCGTGCTGACCCGGCACGAGCAGGCGGCCGGGTTCATGGCCGCCACCTACGGCCGCCTGACGGGCCGCACCGGCGTGTGTCTCGCGACGCTCGGGCCGGGCGCGACCAACTTCGTGACGGCCGCCGCGTATGCGCAGCTCGGCGGCATGCCGATGCTGATGATCACCGGGCAGAAGCCGATCAAGTCCAGCAAGCAGGGCCACTTCCAGATCGTCGACGTCGTCGACATGATGCAGCCGCTCACGAAGTTCACGCGGCAGATCGTGTCGATCGGCAACATTCCGTCGGCGGTGCGCGAGGCGTTCCGCCGCGCGGAGGAGGAGCGTCCGGGCGCCGCGCACCTCGAACTGCCGGAAGACATCGCGCACGAGGAGGGCGACGGCAAGCCGATTCCGCGCAGCTACAGCCGGCGGCCGGTGGCGGAGGAGAAGGCGGTCGCGCACGCGGTCGACGCGATCCAGGCCGCGCGTCACCCGCTGCTGATGATCGGCGCGGGCGGCAATCGCAAGACGACCTGCAAGATGCTGCTCGAATTCGTCGACAAGACGGGCATCCCGTTCTTCACGACGCAGATGGGCAAGGGCGTGATCGACGAAACGCATCCGCTGTGGCTCGGCAACGCGACGCTGTCCGACGGCGACTTCGTGCATCGCGCGATCGAGCATGCGGACTGCATCATCAACGTCGGCCACGACGTGATCGAGAAGCCGCCGTTCTTCATGCGCACGGACGACAAGACCGTGATCCACGTGAACTTCCTCGGCGCGCAGGTCGATCCCGTCTACTTCCCGCAGATCGAAGTGGTCGGCGACATCGCGAACGCGGTGTGGCAGATGAAGGAAGCGGTGACGCCGCAATCGCACTGGGATTTCGAGCGCTTCAAGATGATCAAGGCGCATTTCGACGCGCACCTCGAGAAGGGCCAGCACGATCCGCGCTTCCCGATGTACCCGGTGCGGATCGTGAACGACCTGTACAACGCGCTGCCGGTCGACGGGATCGTCTGTCTCGACAACGGGATGTACAAGATCTGGTTCGCGCGCTACTGGCGCGCGCACGAACCGAACTCGCTGCTGCTCGACAACGCGCTCGCGTCGATGGGCGCCGGCCTGCCGTCGGCGATCGCGACGAAGATCGTGCATCCGCAGCGCAAGGTGATCGCCGTCTGCGGCGACGGCGGCTTCATGATGAATTCGCAGGAACTCGAAACGGCCGTGCGGCTGAAGCTCGACATCGTCGTGATGATCCTGCGCGACGATGCGTTCGGGATGATCCGCTGGAAGCAGGAAAACATGAACTTCCCCGATTTCGCGATGACGCTGAAGAACCCCGATTTCGTGTCGTATGCGCAGAGCTACGGCGCGCACGGGCATCGCGTCGAAGCGGCCGACGATCTCGGGCCGCTGCTGCGCGACTGCTTCGCGACGCCGGGCGTGCACGTGATCGACGTGCCGATCGACTATTCGGACAACGAGCGCGTGCTCAACCGCGAAATCAAGCGCCTGTCGGCGCAACTCTGAATCCGCCGTTCACCGGAAGGAGCGTTCCATGCTGAAGGATACCTATCCGTACTATCTGGCCAACGAGGCCGTCTACGCGAACACCGATCTCGAAGTCACCGACAAGTTCAGCGGCAAGGTCGCGACACGCGTCGCGCTGGCCGACGCGAAGGCGATCGATGCGGCCATCGGCGCGGCGGTCGACGCCGCGAAGCCGATGCGCGAGTTGCCGGCCTACAGGCGGCAGGCGGTGCTCGACCACTGTGTCGCGCGTTTTCGCGAGCGCTTCGACGAGCTGGCCGAGGCGTTGTGCATCGAGGCCGGCAAGCCGATCAACGATTCGAAGGGCGAAGTGACGCGGCTGATCGATACGTTCCGCGTCGCGTCCGAGGAGTCGGTGCGCATCGACGGCGAAGTGATCAACCTCGAGATCTCGGCCCGCGCGCAAGGCTACACCGGCTATACGCGGCGTGTGCCGATCGGCCCGTGCTCGTTCATCTCGCCGTTCAACTTCCCGCTGAACCTCGCCGCGCACAAGGTCGCACCGGCGCTGGCCGCTGGCTGTCCGTTCGTGCTGAAACCCGCGAGCCGCACGCCGATCGGCGCGCTGATCATCGGCGAGGTGCTCGCCGAAACCGACCTGCCGAAGGGCGCATTCTCGGTGTTGCCCGCGCATCGCGACGGCGCGGACCTGTTCACGACCGACGAGCGCTTCAGGCTGCTGTCGTTTACGGGCTCGCCCGCCGTCGGCTGGGCGCTGAAGGAGAAGGCCGGCAAGAAGAAAGTCGTGCTGGAGCTCGGCGGCAACGCGGCGGCGATCGTCGACGCGGACCAGCGCGACCAGCTCGACTACGTGGTCGAGCGTCTCGCGTTCGGCGCGTATTACCAGTCGGGCCAGAGCTGTATCGGTGTGCAGCGGATCCTCGTGCATGCGGACCTGTACGACGCGCTGCGCGACAAGCTGGTCGCGAAGACGCGTTCGCTGAAGATGGGCGATCCTAAGGATCCGTCGACGTTCGTCGGCCCGATGATCTCGGAATCCGAATCGCGCCGCCTGTCGGGCTGGATGGATGCGGCCGTCGCGGCGGGCGCGAAGATCGTCGCGGGCGGCAAGGTCGACGGCGCGATGTTCGAGGCGACGCTGCTGGAAAACGTCGGCCGCGAACAGGACCTCTACCGCAAGGAGGCATTCGGTCCGGTCGCGATCCTCGAGAAGTTCGAGCGCTTCGACGATGCGCTCGCGCGCGTCAACGACAGCGACTTCGGCCTGCAGGCGGGCGTGTTCACCGATTCGCTCGCGCATGCGCAGCGCGCATGGGACGAGCTGGAGGTGGGCGGCGTCGTGATCAACGACGTGCCGTCGTTCCGCGTCGACAACATGCCGTATGGCGGCGTGAAGGATTCGGGGCTCGGCCGCGAAGGAATCCGCTACGCGATCGAGGACATGACCGAGCCGCGCCTGATGGTCGTGCGGCGCCGCTAGCCGCGACGGGCGCCGCATGACGGCACGCGGGCGGGCGCATCGCGCCGGCCCGCGTGCCGTTTTCGTTTCGGCGCACACCGACGGATCGCGGCGATGTCAGCCGTGCGCCATCGTCGCGGCAGCGCGTGCCGCGCCGGCCGAACGCGCTCGACTGCACGCATCGCATCGTGATGTAATCGCGCGAAATGGCCAGCCGGGGTGCGACACCGGCTGGCGTGCGCATTCATTCCTCACGAGGTCGATTCATGTCCCCCGTCTCGGCATTCAAGCTGGTTCTGTTGTCATTCCTCGCGATCGTTGCGCTCGAATACATCGCCAAGCGGTTGCGGTTGCCGCCAGCGGCCGCGCTGCTGATCGGCGGCATCGGCATCGCGTTCATTCCCGGCCTGCCGCCGATCAACCTCGATCCGGAGCTCGTGCTGCTCGTGTTCCTGCCGCCGCTGCTGATGGACGGCGCGTATTTCACCGTGTGGGAAGAGTTCAAGCGCAATGTGGGCGGCATCCTGCTGCTCGCGATCGGCGCCGTGGTGTTCACGACGTTCGCGGTCGGCTTCGCCGTGCACTGGGTCGTGCCGTCGCTGCCGTGGGCCGCGTGCTTTGCGCTCGGCGCGATCGTGTCGCCGCCCGATGCGGTGGCCGCGAAGGCGGTGCTCGAACGCGTCGCGCTGCCGCGCCGTCTGATGGTGCTGCTCGAAGGGGAGAGCCTGCTGAACGACGCGGCGGGCCTGGTGCTGTTCCGCTTCGCGGTCGCCGCCGCGCTGACGGGCGCGTTCAGCCTCGAACACGCGGTCGTGCGTTTCGCGGAACTCGGGCTCGGCGGCGTCGTGGTCGGCTTCCTGGTCGGCAAGCTCGTCGTGTGGTTCCTGAAGCTGCTCGACGACGACTACCTGGTGGTCACCGTCGCGGTGATCGCCGGCTGGATCGCATACATCGCGGGCGAGATGGCCGAGGTGTCGGGCGTGATCGCGACGGTCACGACCGGCATGATCGTCGGCTGGCATCAGCACGAGGTGTTCTCGGCGGCCGTGCGCACGCGCGGCTCCGCGTTCTGGCAGGTCATCGTGTTCCTGCTCGAAGCGCTGGTGTTCGTGCTGATCGGGCTGTCGCTGCGCGGCGCGATCCACCGGCTCGGCGGCTTCGAGCAGGTGCTCGCCACGATGATGCCGGCCGTGCTCGCGGTGCTGGCTGCCGTGATCGTATCGCGCTTCGTGTGGATCTATGCCGTCGAGGCGCTGAAGTGGCCGGTGCGCGGGATCGTGCGGCGCGGCGGCGCGCCCGACTGGAAGGCCGCGACGATCATGAGCTGGGCCGGCATGCGCGGGGTCGTGACGCTGGCGATCGCGCTGTCGTTGCCGGAGGCGCTGCCGGGCCGCGACGTGATCCTGGTCGCGTCGTTCGCGGTGATCCTCGTCACCGTGCTGCTGCAGGGCACGACCATCGGCCCGCTGATCCGGCTGCTGCGCCTGCCGCAACGCGAAGAGCGCGCCGCGCATCACCTGACCGAGCCGCAGACGTGGGCGCATATCGAGGCAGCGCAGCTCGCGGCGATCCAGCCGCTGGTGCGCGACGACAGCGGCAACGTGATTCATCCGCGCCTGCTGGAGCAATACACGTATCGTGCGGAGCTGACCGAGCGGGCGAAGAACGAGCCCGAATATCCGGCGGAGGTCCGCGTCGCGCACTACGACGTCGTGCTGGCCGCGATCAAGGCCGGGCGCGCGGAGCTGCTGCGCCTGCATCGTTCGGGCCGCATTCACGACGAGATGCTGCACATGGTCGAGCGCGATCTCGACCTGCAGGAAGTGTCCGCGCAGCACGCGCGCGGGTAACCGGCCGCGCGGCCGGGCGTGAGCGCACGGCCGCCTTGCTGCGCCACCGGCGCCGGCCGGCGGCGTTCGATGCGTGCCGCGTCGCGGCCGATCCGGTTGCGGCGCGTGCTTTTCTCCTCTCCACCTTCCCCATTCCGTCGCATCGAAATCCAGTCCCGATACGTTCGACGGGCGGCCTTGCAGCGCATGCAAACCTCATGGCGGCGGCTTCGCAAACGTTGTCGTCTTTCGCGCCAGGAAATGATCTGATTTATCTGAATTCCGCTCTCTCACCATATTTGGCAAAACTAAACCGGAAGGAGATAGATGCTGTGTTCTAATTTCATTTAGAATCAGCCGGTTATCTTTATTGAGAGAAAGCGCGCGGAGGTAATGCGACCGTCGTCGGGGTGAATTCGGCGTTCGGATCCCCGCGAGGCAATGCCGACAGGCCAGATCGGCAACACAGGCGGATTTCTCTGCCGCCATGTTTTAAGATGGCGTCCAAGTCGGATAAACAACTCCTATGAAAGAATCAATTGGAGATTTGGCGTTTGAAACGGTATTTATGAAAGAATCCAGCGGTGAAAATGCGCCGGATTGTCTCGAATCGGGGCTATCGGTTCTGCTCGTCGACGATCAGCCGTTCGTCGGCGAGGTGATCCGTCGCGCGCTGCGCAGCGAGCACGATATCGACCTGCATGTGTGCACCGACGCACACCGGGCGATGGCGGTCGCGCGCGACGTGAAGCCGACGGTCATCCTGCAGGATCTCGTGATGCCGGACATCGACGGCCTCGACCTCGTTCGCGCGTGGCGCGCGAACGCCGACACCGCACGCGTGCCGATCATCGTGCTGTCGGCGAAGGAAGAGCCGATCGTCAAGCGCGAGGCATTCATCGCCGGCGCGAACGACTATCTCGTGAAGCTCCCGGACGCGATGGAGCTGACCGCGCGCATCCGCTATCACTCGAATTCGTACCTGATGTCGCGGCAGCGCGACGAAGCGCTGGATTTCCTGTCGCACGACATGCGCTCACCGCAGACCTCGATTCTCGCGCTGCTCGAGGTCTACCGGACCGAGCACGGCGACATGCCGGCGATCATGGAGCGCATTGCCGGCCACGCCCGGCGCGCGCTCGCGCTCGCCGACGGCTTCATCCACCTGACCCGCGCGCAGTCGGAACGCCGCGCGCACGAGGTCCTGAGCCTCAACGAGATCGTGCTCGACGCGGTCGACCAGCTGTGGGAGAAGGCGGCCGGATTCGGCAGCCGGGTCGTTGCCCACGTGCCCGGCACCGAGTGCGTGACGATGGGCGACCGCATGATGCTCACGCGCGCGGTCGCGAACCTGATCGACAACGCGCTGAAGTACGGCCCGGCCGGTACGGACGTGCATTGCACGCTGAGCGACGACGACGGTGCCTGGCTGATCGGCGTCGAGGACGCCGGCTCCGGCATCGCGCCCGAGCAGCGCACGGCCGCGACCGAGTCGTTCGTGCGGCTCGAATCCGCGCATGGCGCGGCGCGCGGCGGCTTCGGCCTCGGGCTTGCGTTCGTCCGCGCGACGGCCGCGCGGCATCGCGGCCAGATCCTGATGCGCAATACGGCGCGCGGCTTCATGGTCGCGCTTCGGCTGCCGGCACAAGCGGAGCGATGATTTCGCGGCGCGGCCCGCCGGTGCCGCGTTGCCCGCAGACCCCGATGCGCTCGCGGCGCGCCGTCCGGCGCGCAGGCGGGCGCGGATTTTTCAACGCTGATTCTAGAAAGCCCATAACGAACATGGCCACCGTGACGCCCCGCGCGACCAATGAAAGCCTGCACACGACGAGCGGCGCCGCCCGGCTGACGCTCGGCAACCGTATCCTGATCAGCTTCGGCGTGCTGTTCGTGCTGATGCTGGTGATGGCCGGCGTGTCCTACGAGCGCCTGCGCGCGATCAACAGCGAAGCCGTCAGCATCGAACGCGATTCGCTGCCCGGCGTCTATCTCGCGGCGTCGCTGCGCGGCGCGGTCAACGAATCGTTCACGGCGCTGCAGCAAGCGACGTTCGTCGACACCGATCCCGAACTCGTGCAGCGCGATTTCGCGAAGATCGGCGAGGCGCTCAAGGAGGTCGAGTCGTTGTCGGTCGACTACCAGAACACGACGTTCCGCGATGACGACCGCCAGCGCTTCGCGACGTTTCGAGGCGCCTTCGACCGCTACCTGCCGCTGCTGAACGACGCGGTGCAGAAGAGCCGCGTGTCGCGCGAAGAGGCCGTCGCCGCCTATGCGAAGGTGCAGCCTTCATGGGCCGAGGTCGTGCGCAACGCGAATATCCTGGTGCAGGAGAACCGCAAGTTCGCCGACCAGTCCGCGAAGCTGATCCGCGAATCCGTGCAGGACACCGAGGTCGTGCTCGCGACCGCGCTGGCGATCGTGCTGCTGTCCGCGCTGGGGCTGGGCTACGGGCTGTACCGTTCCGTCACCGTGCCGATGACGCGGCTCGTCGAGGTGCACGACGTGATGCGTACCGGCAACCTGACGCGCCGCCTCGACCTGCGCCGCCGCGATGAATTCGGCACGCTCGAGACGGGCTTCAACCGGATGGCCGACGAGCTGACCGAACTGGTCGCGCGCGCGCAGCAGTCGTCGCTGCAGGTGACGACGTCGGTCGCCGAAATCGCGGCGACGTCGCGCGAGCAGCAGGCGACCGCGAACGAAACCGCGGCGACGACGACCGAGATCGGCGCGACGTCGCGCGAAATTTTCGCGACGTCGCGCGACCTGCTGCGCACGATGAACGAGGTGGC